>CAZIAG010000155.1:6489-8561 GCA_964537375.1 uncultured Roseivirgaceae bacterium | reverse complement strand
AAAGCAGCCGATACCGTGGCGTCGATCGCTTCCCTCACCTGGAGGGCCTTCGCAGGCAAACCGCACCCGGCGCCATAGAAGAAAACGCGTTCCACCTGTTCGGGAATCAACGGGACGACCTTCTTCTCCAGAATGCCGGCGATCTCGTCGCGTGAAAGAAAATAGGGATTCAGACCTTCCGTAACGACAGAGGTTATTTCATTTCCCGCATCGTCCACTACACGCCAGTCGGTTTTGGTCGAACCACTGTCAGCGATTAAAAACATAAATGGTCGGTCATGAAAGCAATCAACATGCAATGATGCATGTCATACCGACAAATATTTCCTTCTTAGTCAATTATCGCATCCCGGAAAGCAGGGATTTATAAGAATCACTGAATTAACTTCTGCTTGTAGGCATTGTTGATAAGTTCCGCCGTATTCCGGGCTTTTAACTTGTACAGAAGGTTCTTTCGGTGGGTCTCGACAGTGTTTTTGGAGATGAAGAGCTTTTCGCCTATCTCATGGGTGGTGAGACCGGAAGCGATGCAATCGAGGACTTCCTTTTCCCGGTCAGACAGTTTTTCCGTGGTAGCATCCTGCGGCGTATTCTTAATAAAGGTATTCAATAGCGTGCGGCTCACTTCCTCACTGAGGAAATTGGTGCCGGCCTTCAGATTGGAGATCGCCTTCAGCAAATCACCCTTACCCGTGTTTTTCAAAACGTAGCCTTGCGCACCCGCCTTGAGAATATCCGAGATGTAATCGCGATCGTTGTACATCGAAAGGCCAAGAATCTTTATTGAAGGATGCTTTCGGGAGAGTTCACGAGACGCCTGGATTCCGTCCATCAAGGGCATGTTGATGTCCATGATAACAATGTCGACCGGCTCGCGATCACAAATCTCCAGGACTTCGTACCCGTTCTTCGCTTCCCCGACAACCTGAAGTTCCTCCTCCTCTTCGAGCAGGGATTTCAATCCATCCACAAACATCTGGTGATCGTCGGCTATTAGCAGTCGGGTCATAGGTCGGCACAATTGATTGGAAAAGATACGTAAAAGTAGCGCTTCCAACGAAAACCAAACACCTGAACCTCTTGCCGACGGACGACAGAAATCCAATTTGCCTCGCACACAAGCCGTTACGATTCAGCCAAATCCCCGAACAGCCGACCGGCTAGTCGAGTTCAAACGAAATCTTTGCCGTAATCCGGTAAGCGACGATCTTCCCTTCCTCCACGCTGGCGTTGTGATCCTTAATGTAGATCGACCGGATATTGTGAACCGTGGCAGCAGCCTTCGTCACCGCCTGTTGTGCGGCATCCTCCCAACTCTTGTTCGACTCGGCCAGGACTTCAATCACTTTCTTCACCGACATAATGATTCTTAATTTAATGTGTTGCCGTGTATGCAGAGAGCGAAAAAAATCCTGCCGCGGATCAGCAGGCTGGCTCGCTATTGCCAGCCCCCACCCAAGGCCCGATATATGTTCACCATGGCGTTCATTTGTTGCTTTTTCATTTCAACAAGTTCAAAGCGCGCTTCAAGAGCATCCCGTTGCGTCAGCAAGACCTCCATGTAGTCGGCTCTGGCCGAACTGAACAACGAATTCGAAATTGAAATCGATTCGGTCAGCGCCTGAACTTCCTGCAGCTTCAAATCATAACTTTTTTGAAGGTTGCTGACATTGGACAGATTACTGGCAACCTCCATGGTCGCATTTAGCAACGTGCGTTCGTACTCAAAGACGGCCTGAGTTTGTCTTGCGTTCGCGTTGTAGTAATTCGCCTTGATGGCATTTCGGTTGGCCAATGGCGCGGCAAGGTCGGCGGCGGCAGCGTAGAGCAAAGACTCGGGCGTCTTTACCAATAACGCTGGGCGAAGGGCCTCCACACCAAGCCCGGCGGAAATTCCAAATGATGGATAAAAATTGGCACGAGCCGCCTTCACGTCGAGATCGGCAGCCGAGAGCTCTAGTTCCGCCTGCCTTATATCGGGCCGATTCTCCAGCAACTGTGACGGAACCCCAGCGTGAACCACAATCGGCGTCGTCTCCAGAAAAGCGCTGGCATCTCTGATAATGGGTCGC
>CAZIAG010000155.1:831-6471 GCA_964537375.1 uncultured Roseivirgaceae bacterium | reverse complement strand
TGCCGCCCCAACAAAAAGTTGATCCTGTTTTCGACCTCCACGATCATCTGGTCAATCTGGAATTGTCGGCTTCGGTTCTTAAAAACTTCGGCCTCAAACTTTTTTACCGCCAGTTCAGTTGTTCGGGCCGCAGCCTTCTGTAATCTCACCGCCTCAAGCGCGTTTTGCTGAATGGCTATGTTCCTTTCCAGGATCAATCGCTGATTGTCGAGCGCAAGGAGTTCATAATACAGGTCTGCAACCTCGGCCACAAGCTGCGTGATCATAAAGTTCTTTCCCTCCATGCTCGCGAGATAACGGAGAACGGCCGACTTTCGCGCATTGCGGAGTTTGTGCCAAACATCAAGTTCCCATGACGCAAAGACTCCCGCCAGGAAATCAGGCAACGGCTCCGGCATTTCCTTGCCCGGTTCATACTCCATGCTCCCATCCGCCACACCCTGGTGAGTATACCGTCCGACCTTTTCCAATTCCGCCCCTGCCCTGACGTCCACGAAGGGCAGGTACTCTCCCTTTCTTGCGCGCGCTTCATTCCTGGAAATTTCAATCTCCTGTCTGACGATGTTCAACTCCGGATTATTTACGAGCGCCGAATCGATCAGTGACGCGAGATAAGGATCCTGAAAGAATTCCCTCCAGGTTAACTTCGCGGAATTGGTCGTGTCGTTTATGCCAGCCTCAAAGGTGCCCGGCATCTTCAGGTCGGGGCGTGTTTGGATTATTGAAGGAACACAGGCCGAAAGGCAAACGACCATACCTGCCAAGAATAATGTAGGATATACGCTGATGTTCTTAAACATGACCTTGGGCGTTTTGACTGATTTCACTAATTTCCTCAACACCATCCACTTCCTCCTCGGGTGCGAACTCTTCGCTTAACGGGTTCTCGTCCTCACCCCTGATCAGGTATCGGTTCTCGATAAGTTTTCCCGCGACGTAGTACAATCCCGGCACCACGATCACGCCCAATACAGTACCGAACAGCATTCCTCCCATAGACGACGCGCCAATGGTGCGGTTTCCGATTGCCCCCGGGCCCGTAGCGACCAGCAACGGAATCAATCCCGCAATGAATGCAAATGAAGTCATGAGTATTGGCCTGAAGCGTACACGCGCTCCCTCAATCGCGGCATCGATCACCGACATTCCCGCCCGGTGCTTCTGAACGGCAAACTCTACAATGAGAATTGCATTCTTCCCGAGCAACCCCACCAGCATCACCAACCCGATCTGCGCATAGATGTCGTTGGCCAACCCCATCAAACGAAGCAAGAGGAATGAACCGAAAATTCCAGCTGGTAGCGAAAGGATCACCACCAGTGGCAAGACAAAACTTTCGTACTGCGCGGCCAGCACGAGGTAGACGAACACAAGCACCACCATAAAGATGTAAAGGGACTCGTTGCCGCGTGCCACTTCGTCGCGGGCCAGACCTGCCCAATCGATATCATAACCACGCGGCAGTGTAGTGGCAGCAACTTCCTGTATCGCCGCAATGGCCTCACCACTGCTGTATCCGTCTGCAGGAGAGCCATTGATCGCCGACGCTGTGTACATATTGTATCGGGTGATCTCGTTCAACCCTTGCGTCTTCCTGATTTTCATGAACGCCGAATAGGGCACCATCTCTCCGTGATCGTTCTTCACAAAAAGGTTCATAATATCTGTGGGTAATCGCCTGTACTGCGGCGCCGCCTGCACAAACACCTTGTAGAACGTTCCGAAACGAATGAAGCCCAGTTCATAAGTACTTCCAATCAGTACGGAGAGATTATCGAGGGCTGCCCCTATCGACACGCCTTTCTGCATCGCAGCCTGATTGTCAATCTCGATCTCGTATTGCGGATAGTTGGCAGCGAAAAACGTGAACAAACCCTTCAGTTCCTTGCGCTTTCGCAAGGCGTCCATGAATTCGTCGTTCACCTTGCCGAACGCTTCATAGTTGCCGCTGTTTGTTTTGTCCAAAAGACGAAGGGCAAAACCACCCGCCGCGCCGTAGCCAGGCACAACCGGCGGCTGAAAGAATTCAACGACGGCACCCGGTATTCTCCGGTGCGCGATCGACTCGAGTTCTTCGATAATTTCGTCGGCCGTGTTCTCGCGTTGTGACCAGTCCTTAAGATTGATCAGGCAGGTTCCGGCGTTCGACCCGCGACCTTCCGTAAGCACTTCATAACCAGCAAGCGATGATACCGACTGAACACCCTCCACTTCCAGGGCAATCGCTTGTAGTTCTTTGGAGATCGCGTTCGTTCTTTCGAGTGTTGACCCGGGTGGTGTCTGGATGATTGCATAGATCATCCCCTGATCCTCCGCGGGAATAAAACCCGATGGCAGTATCGCGTTGATCCGCCATATACCTGCACAAAAGAGAACCAATAAACCGAAGGTTACCGACCTGCGGTTTACGATCATCCTCAACAACCCGGCGTATCGGCCGGTGAATCGCTCAAACCACCGATTGAATCGTGCCAGGATACGATCAATGATTGTCGTTTTTTGTTCCCGCTTATTGCGCAAGATCATAGCACAAAGCACCGGCGTGAGCGTGAGGGCAACGATCCCGGAAATAATGATCGACGTCGCCATCGTTATGGAAAACTGTCGGTAGAATATCCCAACCGGCCCGGACATGAACGAAACAGGTACGAAGACCGCCGTCATGACCAGCGTGATGGCGATGATAGCGCCGCTGATCTCGTGCACGACAGCCATGGTCGCTCTGTACGGTGTGAGCCCGTGTTCCTCCATCTTGGCGTGCACCGCCTCCACCACCACAATGGCGTTGTCGACTACGATGCCTATGGCAAGTACAAGCGCGAAAAGCGTAATCAGGTTTATGCTTAACCCGAAAAATTGCATAAAGACAAAAGTGCCGATAAGTGAAACCGGTACCGCCAGGGTTGGAATCAACGTAGAGCGCCAATCGCCCAGAAAAATAAAGACCACCAGCGCAACCAGGATGAATGCTTCGGCCAGCGTGTGAATTACTTTCTCGATCGAAGCGTTAAGGAAATTCGAGACATCGTAGCTGATCTCGTAATTCATCCCCGGAGGAAACGAACTGTCGCGAATCTCCTCCAGTTTTGCCTTTACCTCCGCGATCACTTCGCTGGCATTGCTGCCGTAGTTCTGTTTCACCGTTATCGCCGCAGACGGATGTTCGTCAAGACTGGAGTAGATGTCATAAAACTCGCTACCGAACTCCACTTCCGCGATATCCCTAAGTCGAAGCATCTCGCCCTCCGGCGTGGCCCTGACAATCACATCCTCGTATTGCCGGGGTTCGTTATACCGGCCCTTGTACGTCAACACGTACTCGAGCGACTGCGACCGTTTCCCGTCTGCCCGACCAAGGCGCCCCGGTGAACCAATGATGCTTTGTTCCTCCAGCGCCTTCATCACCTCTTCAGCCGAAACATTGTACGCGCGCATCCTGTCTGGTTTCAGCCAGATGCGCATGGCATATTGTCGACTGCCAAGGATACGGGTCTGCCCGACTCCCTTTAGTCGTTGCAGTTCCGGCAGAATGTTTACACTCGCAAAATTGTAGAGGAACTTTTCATCCGCCTTCTTGTCCGTACTGTACAGGTTCACGTACATTAACATGTTGGGTTGGGACGGGCTCACGATGATACCTTCGCGCTGAACAAGCGGTGGCAACCGGTTGACGACTTGTTCGATGCGGTTCTTGACATTGACTACAGCGATGCTTGGGTCTACTTCGAGATCAAACACCACCTGCAACGTCGCCTCCCCGGCACTGGTCGCGTCTGACGTCATGTAACGCATTCCGGGAGTTCCGTTAATGGACTTCTCAAGCGGAATAAGCACCGACTGAACCAGGACGTCTGCACTTGCCCCCGGATAGGCGATAAACACATTGACCGTCGGGGGCGCAATGGTGGGGAACTGCGAAATGGGTAAGGTATAGATCGCCAGCATACCCATGAGCATGATGGTGAGGGAGATTACGATCGAAAGGACGGGCCGATGAATAAATTTGTTAAACATGGGGATCGGTTTATGACGTTCTACTCCGCATACACTTTAAGACTCGCCATCACCGCACGCGGCTCGTGATAGGCACAGGTAATCTGATCGTTGTCTCTCACCTTTCGCAGTCCTTCCAACAAGATTCGTTCTGTGCCGGTCAGCCCCTCTTTGATAGCGTACAAGTCCTCAAGCTCAGCTTCGACGACAACCTCGCGCGTTTTGATTCTGTTTTCATCGTCGATAACGAATACGTACTTCTTTTCCAGAATTTCGAAAGTCGCCTTTTGAGGAATGATTAACGCGTCCTCAAGAGGAACTCTCACCTGTATACTTCCCGTCTCCCCATGGCGCAGAAGTCCGTCGGGATTCGGAAACGTAGCGCGAAAGGCGATATTCCCGGTCTCATTATTGAAGTCGGCCTGGATGGTTTCAACGATGCCCGGGAACCTGAATGGCTGACCGTTGGCCATAATAAGATTCACCCTGAGAACACTGTCTTTACGGGTCGACGTCTTGTACTCAAGATATTCCACTTCAGGTACATTGAAGTACACCCACATCTTGCTGTTGTCCGAAAGATGTGTCAGCAGTTCACCCTCATCCACAAGACTCCCTACCCTCACATGCAGTCGGTCCACAATCCCGTCGAATGGCGCCCGGATATCCGTAAATTGAAGGTGCACCTCCGCAAGGGCCAACTCCGCCATGGCCTTGTCATATTTCGCTTTGGCCATCGCCAGCTCATTGGGCGCAACGATATTACTGTCCGCTAACCGTTTAGTATTTTCAAATTCAATGCGGGTGAAATTTGCTTCCGCCTGCGCACGCTTTAATTCAGCTTCATAAAGACGCGGCATTATCTGAAACAAGCGCTGACCTTCCCGAACAAACTGACCTTCATCTACAAATATTTTTTGTAGGTATCCCTTTTCCAGCGCGCGCACCTCGATGTGACGGCTCGAATGTATCTGACAGACATACTCCTTTATAATAGAAGTGTCCATCGTTATGGGGCTCGTAACCGGATACTCCTGAACATCCTCGTGGTGCGAGCTTCCCGAATGACATGAGGCAAGGCACAGGAGCACAATAAACCCTACCGGCACTAAAAGTGTCTTCATACACGGTATTTTTTTCTTATTATGGATTGAATTAAATGCTGCCTAAAATGCCCGGTCAAAACTTGACGGACATTTGGCGATAGTTAAAAGAGATAGTTTGAAGGCGCAGATGAACTCGCGCACGAAGCAAAATCAGATCCTGAGAACCCTCAGGACGAGATGAAGTTGGTCGGAAACAATATGCGGGTCGGGCGTTCTCCCTGAAAGAAAACACCAGTGAACGTTATATACAGGTGCACGTTCAAAAAAAACGCCAGCCATCCAGGTGCTGGCTTTATCTTTCTTTTTCAGAAGCTTCTCGCGGTGAACTTCGTGCTCTGTGGCTTCCGCAATCTCGACCGTGTAAACGAATTTATTACAGTCATTCGAGGGACAGGCATAACTACTCGTATTACCCCCAAAACACGCCGCGATCTCCCTTTCAGAATACTTCTGGCCGAAAATCCCTGCTTGATCATTTGAAAGCGCATTAATAGATAGCCCGCTGAATAGCAGGCCAGTCATCAAAAAAACCGCGTTGACC
>CAZIAG010000155.1:0-821 GCA_964537375.1 uncultured Roseivirgaceae bacterium | reverse complement strand
GGAATCGCATTCGGGGCGCCAATTTAGAGAAAGGTCCTCTCAAACACAAGACGACCCCGGCAAGAGATTGCAACGGCACTCGTTTCTAATGTGCGCTTAATTTTCCCGCGTAAACAAGTGGTTGTAGTGCTGCTACGAAGCTTTCACTTGCTTCAACGATGCAGAGTTGATACAAAATCTCAGCCCCGTGGGCGGCGGACCATCAGGAAAGACGTGGCCAAGGTGGGCGTCACAGACATTGCACTGCACTTCAATACGATGCATGCCGAACGAAGTATCCATCAGATAACGGATGGCATTCTCCTTTACAGGTTCGGTAAACGACGGCCATCCTGTCCCCGACTCAAATTTCAACGAGGAATCGAATAATTCAGTACCGCAACACACGCAAGCATAGACACCGGGTTCGTGTGACTCACAGTACTCACCCGTAAACGGCCGCTCTGTACCGTGCTGACGAGTCACGCGATACTGCTCATCCGTCAGCACGCGCTTCCATTCGTCATCGGATTTCTCCACCCGCCGGTCAGGGGAAGGGTTGTTCTTCGTGTAGTTGAGGACGTCGTTCCAGGTCATTGTATTTGAATTTCAATGAATGTAAATGTAAAACAAAAGTATATGCCCGATGAGTTCAACTATCGCCCTTGCGGCTCACCTGCGCCGCTCTGCGCCTTCGCGTGAGAAGCCGCCACTACCGATCTTAACTCCCCATTATCCGCACGGCAGCAAACCTGAACGTCTTTCAATCAAACCGGTGACCCCGACTTCGCTTCAGCTCCGTCGGGCAGGCCGGAGACCGGCCGACCGGTGGTCACTTATCT
>CAZIAG010000154.1:0-8591 GCA_964537375.1 uncultured Roseivirgaceae bacterium | reverse complement strand
CACGACCCTAGGCACTTTAGGTGACTTCCAGGATAACGCCGACGGCACCTACACTGCCACGCTATCTTCAACCGTACCCGGTACGGCCACTATCAGCGGTACGCTTGACGGTGACAACCTGGCCGATGCCGCCGAAGTGACGATTTTAGAGGGAAGTGCTGATCCGGCCACGAGCACCGTTACTGCGGCATCTCCCGCCATTACTACCGATCAGGTGGTCACCATCACCGTTCAGCTGAAAGATGCTGCGGGTAATCATCTGACCGCTTCGGGAGGTGTGGTTACATTGAATACGACACTGGGCATACTTACAGGAGTAACCGACCATGGCAACGGAACCTATACCGCCACGCTCTCTTCAACTGCACCCGGTACGGCTATCATCAGCGGAACGCTTAACGGAGTACCCATTAGCGATACGGACGAAGTTGTTTTCAGCCTGGGGACTGCTGATCCGGGGACTACGACAATCGTTGCGGCGCCTACGGTGATCACTACCATTCAGACTGCCACCGTCACGGTACACCTGAGAGACGCGGCGGGTAATATCTTAAATACATCGGGTGGCTTGGTCACCTTGACCACCAATTTGGGTACCTTGGGCGAAGTGACCGATCATGGCGACGGTACCTATACCGCTGCGTTTACATCATCAGAAGCGGGAGTCGCGCTGATCAAGGGAACGCTTAACGGACACCCGATTCTGGAATATACCCATGTTACGGTGGAGCAGGCATCGGCCGATCCGGCGAAATCGCTCATTACCGCAGATCCGTCAACACTGGGTCCGAACGACACGGCAATCATCACTGTTCAGCTGAAAGATGCGGCAGGCAATAACCTCACGACCTCGGGTGGGATCGTTGTGCTAGCAGCCACACGCGGTGAGTTATCCGGGGTAACAGACAACCTCGATGGTACCTACACAGCGCTGTTTACTCCGGTGGAAACCGGAACAGCCTGGATTACCGGTACGCTGAACGGTGAAAACATCGGGGATGGCGCCGAGATTACAATTTCCTACGGTTCCGGCAAAGAAGAAACAGTCATCGCCTACGTGGGTAATGGAACAGCCGGTTCTGTCACAACAATTACGGTGTCGATCCAGGATGAAGCCGGGAATCCAGTGGTCGACGCACTTGCCCGGCTAGCGGGGGACGTGAGCGGAAATAATGACCAACCTTTAATTTTTGTAAACAATTTCGATGGCACCTATACCGCCTCCTATATTCCCACTGTGGCGGGCGAGGATGTGATACGCATTAAAATTGATGGAAAAGCCATTGAAGGCGCGCCTTTTATTTCCAGGGTCGCGCCCGCTGCTGCGGCCAGACTGCGCATTGTTTCCCAACCCAGTCAATGGGCACGCAGCGGTAAACCGTTCGATCGCCAGCCGGTATTGCAGTTGGCGGATGCCTGGGGTAACGCTGTTGCGCTTGCGGATCAATCCGTGACGGTTGCAGTAAGTGCAGGCGGAGCGTTGATCGGGGAATCCACGGTCCTCACCGATAGGGACGGAATTGCTTCGTTTGTCAATTTGGGCATCTTAGGGCATGTCGGAACGTATGCGTTGACATTCAGCGTCCAGGAACTGGACAATGCCACCTCGGACGAAGTTCAGTTGCAAGCGGGTGATCCCGCAAAACTGGTTATTATTACCCAGCCCGTTGTCGGACTTAACGGCGACCTGCTGGCGGTCCAGCCCAGGGTAGAAATTCTGGATGCGGCTGGAAATCCAGTGCCGGATAATCAGACCTCGGTGACGATACTGGTAAGCGGGGGGCAAGGGGCTGTACTAAGCGGTACAACCACCCTGACGGCCGTGGATGGAATCATTTCCTTCCATGATCTTGCCCTATCGGGTGCTGTAGGAGTGAGCTACCGTTTGGTTGTCAAAGCCAATGGGCTCGAAGCGGATGAGTCGGATCCATTGGTGTTCCTGACCGACGGAATGCAGCCGTCGGTTGCAATAAGTGGACCCGATAGCCCAACGAACCAGCGTCCGTTTGAGATCAGGATTGTTTTCAGCCGCGGTGTGACCGGTTTCGAAATAGGGGATATCGTACTGCAGGGAGGAACCATTGCACCCGCAAGTCTGATAAGCCAAGACAGTGGAAGATCCTGGACAGCGCGCGTTTTGCCTGCGGGAGACGGCTTGCTTACCATTCATATTCCGGCGGGTGTCGCCATGGATGCAGCCGGAAGTGTCAATACGGCATCGGAAGAATACCTCGTGGTGTTTGACGGCACTGCTCCTGCAGCGCCTGAGCTACAGTTGGCAAGCGGCGATACGCTCACTAACAACCCCAGACCCGAAATTGTGGGAATGGCTGAACCCGGTTCAGTTGTGACAGTTAAAGACGCCCAGGGTGCCATCATCGGTACCGTCGCTGCAAATCCCGACGGTATCTGGCGGATTATACCAGCCGACGCCATGGCTTCGGGGCATCACCGGTTGACAGCTACTGCCGTGGATAAAGCAGGCAACGCAAGTCCTGTCAGTGTGGAGTTGCGGATTACCATTGACCTGGATCCGCCGGCACGGCCCGCTGCGGCTTCGCTTGTCGACGGGGGAAATTCAACACTTCAGTCCCGTCCCGCGATGACCGGAAGTACGGAGCCAGGCGCCACCGTCATTATCCGCGATGGCAATGGAAACATTGTGGGGACAGGCGCCGCGGATCCATCCGGAATCTGGGTTCTGATTCCATCGGTGGACTTAGGCCCTGGACTGCATGAAATAACTGTGACAGCGGTGGATAAGGCAGGCAATGAGAGTCCACCCAGTACACCCTTCCTGTTTACAAGAATAATAAGTGATGCGGTAAAGGCCACGAATGTGGTCACACCCAATGGCGATGGCATCAACGATCAGTTTGTAATCGAAAACATCGAATTGTACCCCAATAACACAGTTACAATTTTCGATAAGGCCGGTCGGGTCCTTTACCGGGTGAAAGGCTATAAAAATGAATGGGACGGAACCTTGAATGGCGTGCCACTTCACGAAGGGACCTACTATTATATCCTCGATTACGGCAACGGGGAACCGGTGCTTCGGGGATTTATATCGATCGTAAGAAGATATTAATACGTTTGAAATGAATAGAATAATACGGGCAGGGATCGTGTCGTCAGGGATCATAGCGGCAGTCTGTTTTTCGGAAAAGGCGTTAGCCCAATTGAATCCGCTCCGGACATCGTACTACAGCAATGAATACTTCATTAACCCGGCAGCGGCCGGATCGGGTACGGGTCTGCAATTATTCGGCGCCATCAGCAAGCAGTTCACCAACATTCCGGGTTCCCCGAGGATTCAAGCCTTTTCTGCGGACTATGGATTCAGCAACCGGGTGGGAACAGGACTGCTGGTGATCAACGAAACAGCCGGGTTGTTCCAGCAAATGAAAATCGCGGGAACCTACGCCTATCATCTCCCGCTGGGAAATGACAATCAGCATGTGGACTTCGGCCTTTCGGTAAGCATTATGAAAGAACGTATTGATTTCGACCAGCTGGAAGGAGATCGTGGGGATCTGGATCTGGTCGATCTGAACCAACGTCCCGTGTTTGTTGACTTTGATTACGGGATGACCTACCGGAATAACTCATTCCGTGTGCAGTTGGCTGTTCCGAATATCCGAAGGGTTTTGATCGAAAAAAACATGCGGGACTTTGCCGACTATACCCTGCTGTTTGCGGCGGCCAGTTACCGGTTCAACACCGGTATGGGGGCTGTGGAACCCAAAGTCGCTTACCGGAATGTCAGAAACTACAAGGACTTATTGGACCTGGGGCTGGGTTTCCAGTTCCGGAACCTGACATCGAATCAGCTGAGTCTATACGGGATTTATCATAATACCAAATGCGCGACCGTCGGGTTTGAGCTGTCTTTTAATTCGGATCTGTCCTTTACAGGTTTGTATACAACGAGTCCGGCCGATTTTGGATACCACAGCAAAGGCAGTTTTGAGCTTGGGGTGGGGGCCCGGCTTGCAAGCCGGCTTGGGAACAGGCAATCCGGCACAGACCAATAGCGGCAGAATCGAAAGAATAAGGGCACGGTTTTGGCTGAGACCTCCAACATGGGTTGGAGAAAATTTACTCATTTGCCGGGATTGGGGCTCCTGCTGCTTGCAGGAAACGCCCTTGGCCAGGCCTCTTTCAGCGTGACGCCCACCAAAATCTATTTCGAAGTTCCTGAAGGAGGGACCGGAACGCAGACCCTAACCGTCCGGAACAACGGCAGCGAAGAAAAATCCTATACTGTGACTTTCCAGGCCTGGGAGCGGAATGCACGTGGCGAACGGGTTTTTTATCCCGATACCGGCCAGGCTTTTTCGATAGCCCGGATGCTTACCGCGGAACCCCCGGTCTTCAATCTCGCAGCGGGTGACAGCCAAGTGATTTCTGTCAAACTCAACCAGGAAACTCCGCAGCGGCAGCCTTCCCTCTGGGCGATGTTGCTGGTAAAGGAACTGAATCCAAACCGGGTGAACGATGCGACCGGCGGCGTGCGTGCGGCCATTAATGTGGAGTATCAGCTTGGAGTCCATGTATACCAGCACTTGCCGGGGATCTCGGCCCGATCGACGGACATGGTATTGGACAGCATGTATTATTCCGACGGAAAGCGGGACCGGATCCATATCAAATTCCGGAATGCCGGCGAAACCATTGCGGAAGGGCAGTTGAAAGTGCAGGTCTTCGCGATGGATACCGGCAAACAGATTGATCTTCCCATTCGTTCAATGACGTTCCTTCCGAATCGGGAGCGAACCATCTCGGTGATGCTCCCCCAGGATCTGGAGCCGGGAGACTATACCCTTACCGTAGCCTTTGACTCCGGATTTCAAAGTGATCTGGTGGTAGGGGACCTGTATTTTCAGGTCGCCGGGCAATCGGATTAGTCTTCCGGAACAGCCCCGTGACTGCCAAACTGCCTGCGTATGATTTTCCGTTCCTTTTTTTCAACCCGAAACAGAAGTTCAGCCCTTTCGTTTCCCTCGCGTGTATCGCCGTCTGCCGGATCCCAAACTTCCGACGCGGCGGGGACGGTTTGTTGCTCAGGGGTGGCCTGATAATTCGCCGGCAGGGTAGACCGGTCTACCAATACAAGGTAATCTCGCCCCAAAGGCAGGACCACTTGGAAGAATCCGGTGTGATCACATGGGACCAGCCATTGTTCGTGGCTTTCCGGATCCCTCACCAAAATCCGAACGTCCCGTTTGATGACCGTGGCGCCCGAATCGGCCAATTCGATCCGCCCGTTCAAGGAAAAGCCCTCATGAAGAGGGATCATCAAGGTCTGCGAACTTCCCAGGATAACCTCGTAAAGATTCCGGGTGCCGGTGTAGGATGCTTTGTCGAGCAGCTGAACCGCGTAGGTATCCCTGGGAACCTTTTTCAGGAGTGCCTCCCCCTGCGCGTCGGTTACAAGACGGACATTTCCGATTTTCATCATTACGCCCGGGACAGGCGGTTCATCCGGATCGTGCAAACCGTTCTGATTTCGATCCAGAAACGCTTTCACATGCAAATCGTACCGCGCTTCCAGCGGGATCCCGAAAGTTTTGTAAACGCTTAAATTATGCAGAAAGAACCGGTTGCCATTGATTCCCCGGTAACCCGCCTCGTAATTGACCTCAAAGGAGCCGACCGTTAGTCGGGGTGCGATGAGGATGGTATTGGCCTGATAGTCAAAGATATGATCTTTGTAATGATCTGCGCTCAATTTGACTGAAAAATTACGCACCACAGGAAAGGAGCGATGAACGCGTGCAAGGAAGAAGTCCCGGGAGTACCCGTTGAGGTCTTATTTTGCCTGGTCATAAAATGTATAGGCCCCTCTGTTTAGGAACAAGGACAGATAGGTATCGAAGAAAGCAATATCCATTTCGGTTTGACCCGCGTAGTAAGGGGCATGCAGGTGATCGAGGGGAATGATCCGCGATAACTCCTGTTTCAGGAGAATCCGGATCCGCGGGGCTGTAAATTGAATGCTTCCCTGGGCGAATACTTCCTGATTCCGGTATTCCCGGTCCCGGTTCAGGTACGGAGCATACAGCCGGTTGCTGCCCAGTCCGGACTCCAGGCGGTAATTGAAGCGCTTTCCCGCCAGACTGATACCCAGTAAACCCCTGTTGTTTCTGTAATCGCTGGATGCCGTCGGTGGTAAGGCCCGGTATTCCGGTGTGTACTGCTGCCACAGCAAGGCAGCGTGGTAACTGAACCTGCCCCCGGGAGCATAGGTTGCCATTTGCCGGGAATGGGAGTTTCCCCGATTAATAAAGGGATAGGAAGAACCCGAATAGCGGTTATCCGAAGAAAGATCCAGATAGCCGATATGCAGTTCGAAATCGGCAAAAGCGCTTAAATCGAACACGGTCTTCCCCTGAAACGTTTCGGAAGATACCCCAACCCCCGATTCGAGCGCGGCGGCATTCCCGATTTTCCGCCGATGCCTGGAAAACAACATGTTCACGCGGGTGTCCAGCAACTGGTCGTCCTATATTGAACCGTCGTTTGCCGCGCGTTGCCCTCCATCCGAACCCCCGCCGCAGCGATCGCCTCCTTCCGGAACCGATACAGCGAGGAGGGTAGCAAGTCGGAATGAGTAAAGGAGCCCTGGAGGAATATATTTTCCCCTACCCTGATCTCCGCGCTGGCTCCCCGGTTGTACAGACCGGTTTCTTCCCCGTAGTAAATGTCTCCGATGCGGAATGTATTGTTTCCGTTCGTGGTTTCAAACCGGAGCTGATCGGGGATCAGTCCGTCGGAAGTCGGGTATTTGCGGAGGAAAAACTGGTACAGCATCCGGTAATCTCCGCCAGGGATCGGCATGTTTCCATTGCCCATTAAACTATAATAGTGCACGTTGTCCCATTGCTCGAAAGTGAGACCCAACGTATTGGGCCTTCCGCCTGAGCGCGGGTAACGCCGCGTGTGCTGGGTGGGTTCGACCCGGATTAAGCGATAATAGTGGACCTTAGCGGGGTTGACTGGATTGCGCACCGTGAGGTAATACTGCAGTTCATCCAGGTGAGGAGGGATGAAAAGGGCTTCGTTACGCCAGACGATCACCGTATCCGTGCCGGGTGCAAGGACCGTGGAGACGGAGGAAACAGCGGAAGGATCGTGGGCGGAGGCCAGTTCAATGAATAAGGGCTCGGCCTTATTTCCCCGGTTGGAGATTTCAAGTACAATGGAAGCGTCCTGTTTTTCATCACTGAGCAAGAGCTGGTCCTCATACACCTGGCATACGATGCGACTGGACAGGGCTACCGGAAGGCTATCGGTGACTGTCTGGGTCCACACGCTGTCGCGCAGCCTTGCTTTGACCAATACACACAGCTGAAAAAGGCTGTCAGCGCTTCCTCTGGGAACCCGGAGGCGTAGGGGAAAATATTTTGTTTCGCCTGGCCTGAGCGCAAAGGGCTGATTAAAGACGATGCCGCTCACTCCCAACCGGGTTTCGATGGATTCCAGGGTCACCTCCAGGGGGCTGGGGGACGGGTTGGTAATCCCGATGCGTATCAAGTTCCTTTCGTCCGGTATCAAGGTTTCCGGCGCCATCAGCTGGATGTCCAGCGGGTACTGCTCTGGTTGTTGACCCGCTACCGGGGAAACAGCAGATAGCAGAATCAGGAATAAAATTTGCAGTCGTTGAATGATTGAAAACTTTTTGTTTTTATGGATGTTGTTTAAAGATATTAAGTATCTATCAAAGTAACAATAATATGAAAAGGTTAGTATTTGTTCTGCTGGCTTGTGTGGTTTCATTTTCGGGAACATATGCACAGGTTACAGCCACATCAACCGCCACGATCAACATTGCCAATCTCCTGAGCATTACCTCAAACGTCGATCCAACTTTTAACATCGATACCGAGGAGGAATTTGCCACTGGAGAAACCTTAACGCTTCCCGGGGCGCTCACCGTGACTTCCACCGCGGACTACGACGTGACGGTGGCTACCAGTGGTCCGGATTTCACCAATGGCACGGACGGGATCCCGGTTGGCAACGTCACCATCGATGCCACCAATGGGGGCGGAACGGCAGTGGGGGCGCAGCCTTTATCGGAAACTCCGGTAAATATTCTCGAGGAAGCCAGCGCAGGGCTTAGCCAGGACATTGATCTGACCTACGTGCTTGCCGGAGGAGATCATTTGCTGAACGTTCCGGACGGCGCCTACGTAACCACCCTTACCTTTACACTCTCTGTGGACTAGTGTCGGGTCAGGTAGGTCGCTTGACAAATGCCCCGCAGCGGGATGGATGGAAACGGATCGGAGCAGCGGTGTTGATCATCAGCATGGGAGTACTCGGTCAGTCAACGGTATCCCGTGCGCAATTACTGTATACCATAACCTCGGAAACGCCAATCGATCTGGTCTTCGATGACATCAGCGATTTTCAGAATGGGGTGTCTTCCGGCCCCAGGACCATTACGATTGTGGCGCTGCTGACCTTGATCAGTGATAAGACTGTCGTGGTTGAAACAGCTTCCAACCTGATCAGCGGGCCTGCAACCATTCCTGCAGGCGTGGTCCGGGTCACTTCCTTAAGTTCGGAGTGGACCAATCACA
>CAZIAG010000153.1:6067-8606 GCA_964537375.1 uncultured Roseivirgaceae bacterium | reverse complement strand
TGGTCGAGGGGATGTTTAAGCCCATTGGGCAAGGGTTGCATCCCATTTTCGTCAATTAAACGGCAAAAATAAGCAGTTAACGCCAATACTCACTAAATCGGCAAGGGTGACCATTGATCAAATGTGGTTCAGAATCCGGAAAAAACGCTGTAATTTCATGCTCCATAAAACAGATATTATGCGTTTACTCAAAGTTGCTCTCTGCTCGTCGATCGTTCTAATCCTGGCATGCGGCAATTCCGAGAACACGGATGACAAAGCACTGCCGCTCGATAAGATCAAGCTTCCACCCGGCTTCCGGATTTCGGTGTTTGCTGAAGTGGACAATGCGCGTTCCATGGCGCTCAGCCCATCGGGTGTCGTTTATGTTGGCAACCGAAATGGTGATGCGGTCTACGCCGTAAAGGATACGAACGGAGACCATGTGGCCGACAAGAAATGGAAACTCGCGTCGGGCTTGAATATGCCGAATGGTGTGGCCTTCCGCGATGGCGACCTTTATGTTGCGGAGGTTAGTCGCATATTGAAGTACACCGATATTGAGGCGCACCTGGACAATCCGCCAAAACCGGTTGTTATTAAAGATGACTACCCGACGGAAACGCATCACGGGTGGAAATACATTGCCTTTGGTCCCGACGGCAAACTCTATGTACCGGTTGGCGCACCCTGTAATATTTGTGAACCCACGAATGAGATATATGCCTCAATAACGCGCATCAATCCCGATGGAAGCGGACTCGAGATATTTGCCCGGGGCGTCAGGAATACCGTTGGATTTACATGGCATCCGGAGACGAAGGAACTTTGGTTTACCGACAACGGACGAGATATGATGGGCGATGAGATTCCTTATTGTGAATTGAATCACGCACCGAAGGCTGGAATGCATTTCGGCTATCCGTATTGCCACGCCGGAGATGTAAAGGATCCCGAGTTCGGTCACAAGAGGCCATGCACTGATTTCACAAGTCCCGCGCAAGGTCTCGGACCCCATGTGGCGCCGCTTGGCCTCAAGTTCTACACCGGGAAGATGTTCCCGGCGAAATATTCCAATCAACTCATTATCGCGCGCCACGGTTCATGGAACCGGAGCAAGAAAAGCGGACATGACGTGGTCCTGGTCACATTG
This sequence comes from uncultured Roseivirgaceae bacterium, assembly GCA_964537375.1. Taxonomy (GTDB): domain Bacteria; phylum Bacteroidota; class Bacteroidia; order Cytophagales; family Cyclobacteriaceae; genus Chryseosolibacter. The sequence goes on along the minus strand of CAZIAG010000153.1, from coordinate 7,474 downwards.
GATGGCAACAAGGTGGTGAGCCAGGAAGTTTTTGCGCAGGGGTGGCTTGACGATGCAACGCAGAAAGTCTGGGGGCGCCCGGTGGATGTCCTCGTGATGCCGGACGGTGCAATCCTGGTTTCCGACGATCACGCGAATGTGATCTACAGGATCTCCTACGAAGGATAGGAAACCGACGTTCAATATGTAATTCGTTCAGGAAAGGATCATGCACCCTGTATTATTTGAAATCGGTGGTTTCAAGGTTTACAGCTATGGCTTGCTCATCGCTGCGGGTGCAATTGCCGGCGTGTTTTACCTGGCGCGTCGTGGCAAGCGTGAACTGGGTCTGACGGTTGACCGGGCCAACACACTGTTCCTCCTTATTTTTGTTGCGGCGATCGTTGGCGGCAAGGTGTTTCTCTTCTTTGAAGATCCTGCGCGATACATCGACCACCCTTCGTCCCTTATTTCAGGACGCGGGTTTGTATTTTATGGTTCCTTCCTTTTCGCTGTTCCCACCATGTTGCTCTATTTCAAGAGACAGGGCCTGCCTACGTACGCAATGCTGGATATTATGGCGATCACAACCTGCCTTGTGCATGTTTTCGGCAGGCTGGGTTGTTTTATGGCCGGGTGTTGCCATGGTAGTCCGACCGATTCTTTTTTGGCAGTGACATTTTACGACCCGGTTTGTTTCGCGGACCCCAAGGGTGTCGCGCTGCATCCTACGCAACTTTACGAAGCCGGATTCATCTTAATGGTGATGGGGGTGCTGCTCTACCTGAGGGATAGAAAATCGTTCGACGGCCAACTTTTCTTGCTGTACCTGATGTTGTATGCAGTTGGCAGGTTCGCGATCGAATTCTTCAGGGGCGATAGTGGGAGAGGATTTGTTTTTGGCAATACGCTTTCACATTCCCAGTTCATTGCCGCAGGAATTCTGGCCGCGGCTACAGCAATGTACGTCTTAGCCCTTCGCCGATCACGACTCGTCGTACGTCGTCTGGGCAAATCCGATCGTTGATCTTACAGTTCTCGTATCCAGATATTGCGATAACTGACCGGGTTGCCGTGATCCTGTAACATTAATGAGCCGTTTCCGTGGGCAATAACCTTCGGTGGGCCGATGTATTCGGTCGTTCCAAGGATTTCGGTGCCATGGTGGATCAGAATTCCGTTTTGGAAGACAGTAATCCGGCCTTTGCTTTTGATCGTTCCGTCATCGTTAAATCTCGGCGCAATAAAGACTACGTCGTAGGTCTGCCACTCTCCCGGTGGTCGGCAGGCATTAACGAGCGGAGGCGTCTGTTTGTAAATGGCGCCTGCCTGTCCGTTTACGTACGTTTTGTTTTCGTATGAGTCTAGCACCTGAAGCTCATAGCGTTCCTGGAAAAATATACCGCTGTTTCCTCGGCCCTGACCTTC
>CAZIAG010000153.1:0-6057 GCA_964537375.1 uncultured Roseivirgaceae bacterium | reverse complement strand
GGACGTCGCCGAAGGTGCGTTTTGTCTTGATGTGGCCAGGTCCTTTCACCACCGTCATCGCACCGTCCGCTATGTTCCATTTTGCGGCGTTACCATTTACGCCTATCCATTCGTTGAGGTCCTTTCCGTTAAACAAAACGACAGCATCAGACGGAGCCGTGCCCTCCGTCGGAGGAGTAACAACAGGAGGCACAGGCGTCCAAACCTCCGTTGTTTTCGGATCCGAAGGATCTTGTGACCATGCATTTGTCATGCAGAATAAAACAAAAATGGGCAGTAAAAGTTTTCTCATGGCTACAGATTTTGTTGCACGTCAGAAATCGTCGGCGATGTCGCGGACTTTTTGTTTTTTATCCTCCTCGACCTGCTTAAGCACTACGTGAGAGGTGTAGATGAGCTGCAGCTGGTTTTTTGAGAACGACTTGAACTTCAGCGTCAGTGAAGGCGCTTTCCAGTAGTAGGTTTCTTTGCCCCGATCGTAGCTTGCCAAACCGTAGACGGACTCCAGCGCCCGCATTAACCGGGGATCCTTCTCTGTGATCACGTGGATTTGATAGATCTGATTCTTATAAGCCTTCAATTCGATTTTCGAAACTTTGATCTCGCCGATGGTTTCATAGTCGGGATGGTCAACAGTGTAAAGACTGGCTTCGAACTGATCGATTTCAATAAAGGTCCTTTTGAGTTTGGCCCCCTTCACCGAGTCGGCAATCATCCCCATTCGGATGTCTTTGAACCCGTGGCGCTTTTCCAGTTCTTCGCTTTGCGCCAGAGCCGACATCGACAGTGCAGTGGCGAACAGAAGGATCAGGTACTTTCGCATTTCAATTAATGAATTTGAACGGTACGACGACTTTGATATTATCCCACATAATCAAAAGGTCTGCCAATTCGTTGCGTTGGTGGAAGGTCATTGTGAAAGCCTCAAAATTAACGTTATTTATCGAAACGGGGACGTCGAATCGCATCACGTCAAAGCGTGGTTTGTAATTGTAGCTTCCCCAAAGGCCCAGTTCCCGGTTGATAATGATCGTCCAATGGTCTTCGTAGGGGATCGTAAAGATCGAGTAAGTACCGGCCTTGAGAAGCAGGTCATTAACGATCATATCATGGGTTAGGGTGATCTCGGTCGCCTCATTGGCCCCCGTGCGCCACAGCTGTCCATAAGGAACAAGGGAGCCGAAAATATCGCGACCGCGTTTCTGCGGTTGGGAGTAAACGATCTTTACGTACGCATCTTTGTAGCGCATGCTTGCGAGGGTAAGAGGACTCGGTCGGGGGGTAAAGGTTTCCTGGGCATAACTGGCGATAGAGATGATGAGGAACAGGAACGATGGACCGATCGGAAGTGCTTTCATGAACTGTTAAAGATACAAAATACAATGCGATCAGGTGATTGCGCGTGCATGTCGTTGGTTTTACACCTGTCGAATGGTTCCGCCTCCGTCACCCTTTGCACTGAAAGGGGGCAGGAATGGAATTGGATGAAACGGGTTGGAAAATTTACGCAATAATGGCTCAGGGATGGGCGCAACCGTTATTTTTGAAGGATGAACAAGCCCGCATTTGATGACATTTTTATGGAATTGGCGGTCAACCTGGCCAAGAGGTCGCACTGTATCAAGAGACACGTCGGGGCTGTATTGACAAAAGATACGCGTATTATCTCGATTGGGTACAATGGTCCTCCATCGGGAACGCACAACTGCGACGAAGAATGGCCGGAGGTTGGCTGCCCCCGTGATTCAAAGGGGGGGTGTTCGCTCGCTATTCACGCTGAACAGAACGCAATCCTCTACGCGGTGAAGAACAAGACATCGGTTGAAGGGGCCACGCTATACGTGACCCTGTCACCGTGCCTCGCGTGCTCGCGCATCATCTATTCTATGGGGATAGCAAAAGTGGTTTATCTTAACTCATACGCTGAGTTCAAGGGGATACCCTCGGATGAGGGCGTCGACTTTCTGAAAAGGTTCGGCGTTGAGGTCGTCCGATATGGCGGGCAACTCACCAATGTCACCCACATGATCTGAACTCAACGGTTTTGTAGGCTCTTCTCCAGGTCCTTGATCAGTTTTGCCGTAACCCCTTTTGTTTTCCTGGCGTGTTCGCTCTTAAAAACGTTTACGGCGCGTTCCACCATCGTATAGAGGCCAACCGGGTTGCCATCGGCGCGGTAACTGCCCAGGCACCACTCAAGGTCGTTCTGAAGCCCCTGTTCAATGCCGAGCGTCTGAAGTTTTTTCAGTGCCTCTTCGCTTGCCTGTTCAATCGTGGGGGCCTTGACCCCGGATGCCGACCTGGACTTCCTGGGTTCCTTGATCGCGGATTTTGCAGCTGTCTTGGCCATAATAGTAGATTTGGTTTTGCGATGACATTCGAAAGTTACGGTGCCATATAGCGAAGGCAAGGGATGGCCCGGATAATATTTCTGCAACCGAGTGAAAAAAACCTCGCCAACGATACCGGTCTTGAGCAGGTGGGGTGAACTTTGGCCGACATCATACAGAGATGAGTTGACGACATAGGGGGACCAGTGGCATGTTGTGGGTGTTTGCATGCATCCCCAAAAAACGAAAGGGAAGCAATTACCAATTGCTTCCCTTCGCAAAGCTTTTAGGTCGTGAACCTAATTACTTCTTCTTCTTAGCAGCTTTCTTAGCAGTCTTCTTAGACTTCTTTGCTGCTTTCTTCGCTGTTTTTGCCATAGCGTTTTTAAAATTTTAGTTTAAAATATACGAAAAGTTATAACAAATTTCTTATTCGCAAAAATTTTTGATAAAAAATTTTTATAACTCGACATTTTTTCAGAAGAACAGAACGGACGCTAACCCGACCAAGATCGTCATATCACATTCACCTCCGGCTGCAGTCTTATTCCGAAATTCTCCTCGACACTCTGCTGAATCTTCCTCGATAACTCAAGCATCGCGCTCCCTTCTGCGTTGCCGTAGTTGACGAGGACGAGGGCTTGATCCTTGTGCACTCCAATATTTCCGAACCTCTGTCCTTTCCATCCGCACTGCTCAATCAGCCACGCCGCCGGGACCTTAACCATGTGATGCTCTCCCGGAAATGATGGTATTGAAGGATATTTCTTCTTTAATGCCGAGTACTTGTCCTGGGTTATGGTTGGGTTCTTGAAGAAGCTTCCCGCGTTACCGATCTGTTCCGGATTAGGCAGTTTACCACTACGGATTTCTATGACTGCATCACTGATTGTCTTGACGCTGGCCTCGAGCTTCCTGCGTTTCAATACCTCGGTGATTGCGCCATAGCCGGTGTTCAGATTATGTATGTTCCGGGTGAGGTCTAAAGTAATACTTGAAATAAAGTATTTGTTTTTCAATTCCTGCTTAAAGACACTTTCGCGGTAACCAAACCGGCACTGTTCATTTGTGAACGTGACGAGGTCTCCGTTCTCGAGGGAGATTGCCTCGACCTCTTCTATTACCTCACGAACTTCGCGGCCGTATGCGCCGATGTTTTGGATCGGCGCTGCGCCCACCGTCCCCGGGATCAGTGACAGATTTTCAATGCCCCCATAGTCATTGCTTACGCAGTACATCACGAGGTCGTGCCACACCTCTCCCGATCCCGCGCGAATTTTTGCCGTATTGTCGGTCTTTCCGACGACGTCGATCCCTTTGAGTTCATTCTTGATTACAAGACCGTCGAAGTCGCCAGTTAGCAGAATATTGCTGCCACCCCCCAGGATGAGAAACGGGCCCTCTTTAAACAGCTGGGTTGTGATCAGCTGTCGGACCTCATTAACCGAGGACACGGTAACAAAATATCGCGCGCGGGCAGACATCTTGAATGTATTGAATGGGAATAGATCGACGTTCTCCCAGACTTCCATCATGATAACTCGATTCGTGTGGCTCCAAAGGTAAAAAAATCCGGATTGGCGATGAGCTCAAACACTATTGGAGTAGCTCTGCCAGTTGTGACGGTGAAAGTTTGATCAAGAACGGCCGCGCGAAACGGCCAGCGAGATAGGTGGTCCCCGCAACAGCCAGACCTCCATCTTCGGTAGGAGCCATCCCGCCAATCTCAAAAGGATTTGAAAATCCGAGATAGGTGCTGTTGCGAAACACGCCACTGGTACGTTCATAAAAATAGAGGCCTACCTGCCGGGACTTCGTATCGGCGGCAAAGACAAGAAAATCACTTCCGTTTGCTTCCAGCGCGGAGATCCGTACCTCCGCGTCGCGGTTTAGTTCAGGCAGCACCTTTCCGCCGAGGTCGACGGTGCTGGAGAGGCCGTTTGTTTCCAGGGCGACGACAGGGAGGAAGTAATTGTCGCCGAAGTTGAATCGCGATGCGGCAAACTGATTGCCGTTCAGCGGAAAAAGAGCGCTCACACCACCATCATCCTGTTGTCCCTGGACCACGCCGTTGATCTGTGACAGGTCGGTAAAGACGAGCGAAAAAGTGTAGTTATAGAACCCGTTAAAGAAATAAAGTCCGTTGTTGACTTTTCCCACCTGAAACGGAAACCTCTTTCCCGTTCTAAGGAAATGGTTGATGATTGGCTCCTCAACTTCATCGCCCGCACCAATGCCGAACCCGACCGGTGGCCTCGTCAGGTTGCCATCTTTGTCGATGATGGAAAGTAGGGTTTGTTTCCCTTCGTGGTCGTAGCTCATCAAAAGGAACGCGTTGCCATCGACTGCTGATGCGGCAGGATATGTGAGTCCTGCCGCAATAGGAGACACCGTCACTGATGCGGAGGCTACATCGACGACAGCAAGGTGAGTGCGCACAGTCTGATAGTCCATGCAAAAGAAATAATACTGCCCTCCTTGTTCCATAAGGTTCCCCACTGCTCCGACATAAGGCTCGTCAACCAGTAATTCCTGCACCGGTTTGCCGGCCGAGTCGGTGAGAATGATGAAGACCGACCGGAACAAGCTATTAGGGACACGGCGCTCCCCCAGCACAAGAAAGCGTCCGTCCGCGGTCTCTCTAACATCAAGGGCATAACGTTCCTCCGAGAAGGAAGGGTGGTCAAAGATGGAAGTGAATTGGTCCCGGTCGAATTCGTGATCGGTAGGTTCAACGCAGGCGCTGAATCCGACCGCGACGATGGCAATAATCAAGATTCTTTTCATGCCAATTAATTTGGTCGATCTATTGAGCGAAAACTTGAACTGAGGAAACGAAGCGGGAACAGGCATCCGATCGAGACGGCAACGGAATTCAGTCTCATATCATCCATGGTGTCGCCGATGCCGGACAACCGGTCACTCTTGAATCGATTTACCACCGATGAGATGTTACTCAGGCCTTGTTTGAACTGGATATCCAGGCAGAAACGGACATTGCCCTGGTTCATATAAGTTCCTATGCCATAAACCAATCCCCAATGCCGAGGGGCAAAAAGATCTGTTGCCCCCACGATCAAGGGTCCGTTCACAAACTGGTCTGTCCCGCCCGACGCGTAATCTGTGCCGTTGATCAGGACGGACTTATTGGCGTTAACGAGAAACGAATAATAGACACCGGCCTGAATATAAGGACTAAACTTGCTAATCATGTATTCGTATTTTGCCAGGAGAGGCAAGTCAAGGTAATGCACCTGCTGTTGCTGGTTATAGGTGAGGTCGATACGATTCGTGGGATTCTCTGCGTCGGCCCAGGTGAACGTGTTCTCGTACGAGAATCGATTATACCGATAGGTCGGCTGAAAGCTTAATGAAAGGCCTGTGAAATAGAACGTAGCTTCCAGGGCCGCCTGGGTTCCAACGTATTGAAATGAGGTGTACTCCTTATTGTATGGGTCCTGACCGATTGGATGGATGACTGCGTACGAGTTGTACGGACGGGCTTCGCTGAGGTTCACGCCCCCTTTAAACCCCAGAAACCATTGTTTCTCCAGGAAAACATCCTTGTCGCGTGTCTTGTTGAACTTAGGTAGCTTGGGTGGTTTTCGTTGACCGAGGCACACCGCCCCGATCCCAACGAACAGGAGGAGGACTACTATCTTTTTCATGACTTATCGGACGACGGCAATGCGTTTGGAATCGCGGAAGAAGCCGCACTTCATTTCGT
>CAZIAG010000152.1:7520-8606 GCA_964537375.1 uncultured Roseivirgaceae bacterium | reverse complement strand
AAGGACGACAAGGGCGGGAAGCACTTTACCTTGCTTGTCCTTGATGGAACTCCCATGAAACCCAATGCTTGCCAGCCCGTGTTGACCACACGAGTTAGGGCAGCCGCTGATTTTTATCTTGATGTCGTTGTTGTAGATCAGATCCGGATATTCTTCCCGTATGACGCGTTCAAGTTCGAGAGCAATTTTTGTGCTGTCGGATATGCCCAGGTTGCAAGACTCTGTGCCAGGGCAAGCGGTGATGTCGCCAACGCTATCGAAACCGGGATCGGCAAGGCCCAGTTGGTCCAGGGAAGCGTAGAGTGACGGAATTGCATTTTCCGGGACAAATCGAATCAGGTAGCCCTGGTTCACCGTAATTCGAAGTTCCGGCGAAGCGTGAGCGTCCACGATATCGGCAAATTTTCGCGCTATGGTCGACGAAAGGTTTCCAGTGGACAGTTTCACATAGACGCCGTAATAACCGTACTGTTTTTGTACGATCACGTTTGTCCTTCGCCAAGCCTCGAATCGTTCCTCATCGCGTATTGGTATTTCAGGAAAGACGCGGTGTTGGGGAATCGGTGAAGGCGGAACCGCATCGTAGTTGACGCGATAGGATCGAACTTTCAACGCTTTTCGTTCTTCCTCTACGAGACGCAACACCTCTTGCAGCCCAACGTCATCCAGCAGGAATTTGAAGCGAGCTTTCATCCGGCGATTGCGTTCACCGTATCGGTCGAAGACGCGAAGCACTCCTTCCGTAAAAGGGATAACCTGGTCTTCATCGAGGAACTCAAAGGCAGTCTGCGCCAGATAGGGATTGGCACCCAGGCCACCACCAATCAGCACCTTGAATCCACGTCGACCATCCACGATCCTGGGAATAAACCCGAGGTCATGAATAAAAGCGTAAGCGGAGTCGTCGTCCGTCGATGAGAACGCAATCTTGAACTTCCTGCCCATTTCCTGGCAGACCGGATTTCGCAGAAAGTACCGGAACGTCTCATACGCATAGGGCGATACGTCGAACAATTCATTTGCGTCTATCCCTGCCGTAGCTGACGCCGTGATATTTCGAACCGTGTTGCCACAAGCTTCGCGGAT
>CAZIAG010000152.1:0-7507 GCA_964537375.1 uncultured Roseivirgaceae bacterium | reverse complement strand
CGTCACATCATCCTTTTCCAGTTTTGCCCAGAGTTCCGGCGTCTTATTGAGGCTGACAAAATGAATCTGAATGTCTTGTCGCGTCGTGGCATGAAGATTTCCGCTTGCATATTCATCAGAGATATCCGCGATGCGCCGCAACTGGGTCGTCGTCACGCGCCCAAAAGGCAACTTAATGCGGACCATCTGCACACCGGGTTGCCTCTGGCCATAAATACCCCTGACCAGACGAAGACTCCTGAATTTTTCTTCATCGATCTCTCCTCTCCGGAACAGCCGAATCTTCCTTTCCAGGTCAACGATGTCGCGGGCTACGACTGGGTTTGTGAGATCTTCAAGTTCCGAACGAAAACTCTGCATTCTACGATAGTTATTGTTCACATAAAACAAAAATGCCTTTCCCGGTCGCAGGAAAGGCATCGTCATTTTTTTGGTCACCAAAGACAACTACGGATGCAACTTTCCTGCATAAAAGCCGGGATGCTTGCAACACCATAGTGTTCCAATCGTCCAATGCACGATCATACAGAAATAGCTGGTTGTCATAGAAAATTACCTAACCTATCGAAGGTAACGCGGACGTCCGACAATTCAAACGGAGTGGCTTCGAATTGAAGATTTTTGAAAGTCGCGACTCACGAACTACTGTTTGTTGTGCATTGCAATCGTTGTCACGCCACGTTCATTCCAAGGGTCGTTGCAAAATTGTCAATAAAAAACGGTCCAACGGACTTCAAACCTATTCGCGAATATTGTCCTCTGATCCATAACGGGCGTCGCGAAAACGTTGCGGTGGCTAACCGCAGGTTCAAGGCAGGAAGGGTCGGGCGAAGTGAAGTGAGATGTGAAGGAAGGTTCAGGAAGGGTCGGATAGCGGTGGATTGTGATCCAAGAGTCGACTATCGGAGCATTGGCGAGCCTGGTACATGTGCAGTGCCTGCCGCATTCAGCCTGTAAGATGTGTTTGCGCGACAGCCTCCAAAGACTACATTTTCAGAATTTTCATTTGCTGGGCCTTCTTGACCAGTTCGATTGCATTCTTTACACCCATCTTTTTCATCAGGTTGGCTCGATGGGTTTCCACCGTGCGATGGCTGATAAAAAGTTTATCCGCCATCTGTTGACTGGTCAACCCTTCCGCGATCAATCGAACGATCTCCAACTCTCGTTTTGTGAGTCGTGCCTCGTCATCCGGACCCTTCTTTCGCGAAAGGTTTTGCGAGTAGCGCCTAAAGACAATATCCTGAACCTGTCGGCTGAAGTAGTTCTTGCCCTGCAGGACCGTGTTGATCGCATTCTCCAACTCGCTCCCGCTCTCATTTTTAACCACGTAGCCCTTCACCCCAGACTCCAGGCAGCGGCTGATATAGTCCTCGTCGTCGTACATAGAAAGGATAACGATGTTTGCATCCGGATTCTTTGCCAAGATCGCCCGTGAAACATCCATGCCGTTCATATCAGGCATTGAAATATCGAGAACGACAAGGTCGGGTTGAAGGCTGTCGAACAATTCCAACGTCTCTTTTCCGGAGGTTGCCTCACCGATCACGGTGAGATCGTGGTTCTGCTGAACAAGGTTCTTGACGCCCTCCCTCACCATGGCATGATCATCGGCGATTAGAATCTTATGTGGCATATTCGGTGTTTTGTTTTCTTACAGGAGCTTCAATAATGATGAGCGTTCCTCTGTCGGCATCGGTTTCGATGGTCATCTTCCCTCCCATTATCTCGGCGCGATCTTTCATGTTAGTCAGGCCGTGATGTTTGGTTTTGTCGAACACTTTTATATTCTTAAATCCTTTCCCATCGTCTTCAATCATCAACTGCACCGCACCGTCTTCTTCATTCAATTGCACGGTAATATGTGAGGCGCTTGCATGCTTGATCGCATTGTTGATGCCTTCCTGAGCGATGCGGTAGAGATTGATCTTTTGAGTTTGTTCCATCTCGACGCCATTGCCGAGCCATTCAAAGCTTACCGAAGCACCCGATGACCGGCTTACAGCCGCGCACAACGACCTCAGGCAGGTAGCCAGATCAAAATCTTTGATTTTGGCTGGAACAAGATTCTCGGATATTCTGACCGACTCCTGGATAGCGTCGTCAATAAGTTCAGAAAGCGTTCTCACGCGTTCGTCCTCCTGACCGAGGAGCGCAATGTTCATTTTGATCGCATTCAACAACTGACCAAGGCCATCATGTATATCACGAGCTATCCGGCTTCGTTCCTGTTCCTGTCCTTCAAGCAATGCAGCCAGGTGGCGTTTTTGAAATTCCTTCTTGAGTTTATTGTGCGCAGCACGTTCGGCAAGGTCCTTGAATATGATCACCATCCCGATGAAATGTCCGCGTTCATTAAATATTGGACTCATGCTTCCTTCTCCCACGGGGTGCTCGTGGCCTGTACGCGAAACCAGGATCAGGTTTTCAAGCAACGAGTTCACCCGTCCTCTGTCCAATAAATTCTGAAACGGATTGACAGGAAACTCTTCCGTCTGAATGTCCTTGAGTGAAAAGATGGTAAAATACATCCCTTCCCTGCGCGTCGTGAATCGACCAACCCGTCGCGTTTTCGGCACTCGGGTTCATGAATGCGACCCGAAAGTTTTCGTCAATTATGATGACGCCGTCGCTGATCGACATCACCGTAGAATAGTATTTCTCCTCACTTTGCCGCAATCTCGACTCGATGCTGTGCTTATACAGCGCAATCTCGATGACCGTAAAGAGTTGCCGGTCATCTATTGGTTTTGAAAGGTAGCCAAAGGGTTCCGTTATCTTCGCACGCTGGATCGTTTCCCGATCGGTCAACGCGGTGAGGTAAATGATCGGAACATTAAATTGAGTTCGCATGAGGCGCGCAGTCTCGATCCCATCAATCGGGCCTTCAAGCATAATATCCATCAATACCAGGTCTGGCCTCCTCAATTCGACCACCTTCAGGGCATACTCCCCTGAGTTTGTCATATCAACGATCTCATACCCTTCCCGCTCCAGGGTCTTTTTGAGATGAGCCGACACGATAAACGCATCTTCGACGATTAAGACCCGTGCCTTTGCCATTGATCCAGGTTAAAAGTGTATCTGAAAGTTCGTTCCTTGTTCCCCGATAATTTCAACCCTACCGCCCAACTGCCGGATAAATATATCAATCAACTGCATACCGAAAGAATCACTCTGACCGGGCTTAATGTTGTCAGGTAGTCCAACACCATTGTCGGACACCGACAAGAGGTAACTTCCCTTGTGTTGGCGGAAGATCACCGTGATCACGCCCTCATGCCTCCCCGGAAACGCGTGTCGAATAGCATTCGTCAGTAGTTCGTTCAAAATGAGTCCACACATAATCGCAGTGTCCAACGGAATCGCACAACGATCGAGAAAAACGTTTACCTTAAGAGCCAGGTCTGCGGGTATCCAGGTCGTCTGAATGTCGCGCACCAGCTGACCGAGATAGTCGGATGCCTCAACGTCGAGCAATTCCTCTTTCTGAAACAATCGCTCATGAACGAGTCCAATGGCATGAATCTTCTGACGCGTGTCTTCCAGAAAGATCTGAATATCCTTATCGTCGACGGATGTGAGTTTCAGGTAAAGGATAGAAGAAATCAACTGCAAGTTATTCTTGACTCTGTGATGGATCTCCTTGATCAGCGTATCCTTTTCGTGAAGCGCTTCACGTTTTTTCTTATCCACCTCCATTTGTTCGCTAACGTCGTCGACAGTCATCACAAAGTCCTTTCCGTGATCTGTTGAAGATATCTCCGCTTCCGCGTCAAATGGCGATCCGTCCTTACGGGTGATCCTCAAGCGCAATTTCAGCGACCTTCCACCGCTCTGCAGCGAGTTCAGCAACGCCTTCAGGCCGAGTTCGTCGGGAAAAAGGAATAATTCCCCAAGAGGCAACCGGACAAACTCTTCAAACGTAAAACCGGTATTTCGAATAGCAGCCCGATTTGCAAATGTGATGCGTAAATCCCGGTCAAATAATAACACCGCCTGCTCGACGGCATCGAGGGCTGATCGGAGGGGTTTGTCCCCGCCGGCCTGTCCATTATTATTACCAGACCTGGTCGTTGGTGCGATCACCATCAATCGAAACTTTCGCGACCGATCCTGGAATACGCCGAGATGAACGCCGACTTCGACGCGAATGCCCGGACGGGTCAAGACGTGGAGCGTTGACGCATTTTTGCACCACCCGGCACCGTTTAGTTCGAATACATCTCGCAAAGAAAGTCTCGTCAGCCGGGATGCGGGATAGCCAAAGAACTTCACTCCGGCCTTGTTCACCCCGATGATCGATTCCGTCTTTTCATCGAAAATAATTACCGGCAGCGGGTGCGCATCATAGAAAGTGGAAAAGCGTTTAGGTGCAGGCATCAAAGTGGAAAACTCCTCTAAGTTATGCGGGGATGCACAAAAAGGAAAAACAAAAATACGTTTTATCCGCAGTTCTAACCGCGACCCGCCCCAGTACGATCTGAAAGGCCGCACTATTCTCCGGACATCTCCGTTTTTCCGGTTTTTCTTATTTCTGCGTCCGGGGCGCGATAAGATCGCCGCCTGATGTGCTGAAGAATGTCGTAACAGCTATATTTGTCACGGCAGGCGTCACGCCGTGCGGGCGTCGTTTAGCAGTATCATGAAAAAGACACGCGCAACAGTCAAGAAGGAATCCATCATCCCGCAGGCAAAACTGCTGCGGCTTTTTCAGATCATCGCGGTCCTGAAGTCGGGGCATTGGACCATCAGGCAACTCGCGGAGCGCTTTGACACCAGTGAAAGGACCATCTATCGCTACATCAACCTCCTGGAAGAAGTCGACTTCCTTATCGAGAAGGATTTCGACAACCGGTACTTTATCATCACCTCCGAGGACGATCCGACCCAGTCGCAGTTCTCGCTGGAAGAAATGAAACTGATCAAGAAACTGATTCAGGCAGGGGCCGGCGACAATCCGTTGAAGAATCGCCTGTTGAAGAAACTATCACTCAACTCTGAGCTCGATAGTGTTCCGAGGTTATTCGTCAAAGCGAGGATCGGTAAGTTTGTGGATGATCTCGCCAAAGCGATTAAAGAAAAGAAACAAGTCGTTCTTCGCAACTATCATTCGGCGAACAGCAATGAAATCCGTGACCGACTTGTGGAGCCGGTGCATTTTGGTGACAACTATCAATCCATCATTGCGCTGGATACCAACGATCGAGTGTGCAAACAATTCAAGCTCGATCGGGTTGGCGAAGTTATTACGATAGAGAAATCATTTCAGCATGAAGACCTCCATCGAAAGAATCAATCCGATATTTTCGGATTCACTGGCGATGCCAGTACGTGGGTAACGCTGCGCCTCAGTATGCGCGCATACCTGTTGTTGCGCGAAGAGTTTCCGTTGTCGATTCCCTATCTGGAGAAAGACGAAAGTGATTACACGTTTCATGGACCGGTCGCCTCCTTCGAGGGTGTCGGAAGGTTTGTTCTTGGCCTCATGGATGAAATCCGCGTCGTTGCTCCGGAGTCGTTCATCGATTTCCTACGTCAGAAAATGGACATGGCGTTCAAGAAGTAGACCACTCCGGCCCCTGACAAACGCTTCATTGAAAGTCTGATGGACATAGCCATCATCGCACGGACAGGCGCTTCTGCACGACCACATCGTTCTGACTAAAAATCAGAATATACAGCCCTTGCATTTGTTCGTTCAGCAACAGGAAAGGTGACGCTGAAACACGTTTCGGTTCCGCGAGCGTTTAACGTGATTGAACCGCGGTGAAGCTCTACGATTCTGCTCGCCAGCGACAAACCTATTCCATAGCCCTTGATTTTCGCCACGTTGCTACCGCGAAAGAAGGGCGTAAAAATTCGGTTCACATCCTCGGGCGGAATCCCAACACCCCGATTGACAAAGTCTATAGTTACCATCCGGCCAGAGACGTTGAGAGTAACATGTACCGAACTTTCAAACGAGTATTTACACCCATTGTCGATCAGGTTGGTAAATACGATCTTGAGAAGTTGTTCATCCCCCCGGACTATCAGGGATTGGTCGTTTAACGACAGGGCAAAATGAATATCAATAGAGTACTCAGGATGTAGTTTCTCAACATCGCACTTCGCCTCCCATAATATTTCGTCGACCCTGATATACTGCTGACGATGCTCCGGCTGTCCGGTGCTCGTTTGAGCGAGAAGCAAGAGCTGGTTCGCCAGAGCGTTGAGTGCTTTAGCACTTTCCAGCAAAGACTCGAGGACCTCGGTATGAGGGCGGGATTTGTCCGCATTGATCAATGTCGCCTCGATTTCGGCAACGATGAGCGCAATAGGCGTCCTCAGTTCATGCGAGGCATTTGCGATAAAGTTTTTCTGGCTGAGAAACGCCTCCTCGAGGCGCGTAAGCATACGATTAAAGGTCTGAGCCAGTTTGTCGAGTTCATCGCTTCGGTTGCCTTCGTCAAGGCGACGGTCGAGGCTTGCTTCAGTGATCGTGTCTACTTCAGTGACGATTCGGCTAATCGGACGTACAATCCTGCCGGCGTAAACCCAGCCGGTCGCTGTTACAACGATGATACTGACCGCGAAAACGATGGACAAAATATCACGAAGGTTGTGCAAGGCATCATAGCCATAAAGGTCGACCGCTGCAGCGATGACCTTATACCTCTGATCGCCCTCGGTAATGAGAAAACCCAGGATCTCGTAGTCGTTGTGTCTGATACGCACTTCGCCCTGGCGTTCTACACGGTTGAGGAGTTCGGTGTCAACAGGGATAACTTCGGTCGAATCGGATTGATATATCAGCGTGTTGTTCGTGTCGAAAACAACGATCAGCTGGTTAGGGAGGCTTGCCGGGTTGTCTTTCTCCATCCTCCTCAGCAGGTCGGGATGGACTTCACGAAATTCGAGCAGGATATTGGCAACGTTAGTACCGCGATTCCTCAGCCTCCTCCTGAAGTCCATTTCGCGGTAGTTTGCCGACGAGTAGTAGATGGCTATGGAAACAATCGTAAGAATAACAATGACAATGAGCGAAAATGTGAACGTCAGTTTCGTCCTAATTTTCATACATCAGCGCCAAAAATGTATCCCAGGCCTACGCGTGTGTGCACAAGTTTAGGCTCAAAGTCGCGATCGATCTTTCCGCGTAGTATATTGATATAAACTTCAACTACATTTGTTCCGCTGTCGAACTTCAGTCCCCAGATCTTCTCGGCCAATTCCGCTCTCGGAATAACCCGTCCCCGGTTCTTGAGAAAGTACTCAAGCAGCAAAAATTCACGGGCGGTTAGGTGAATCTTTTTCCCTGATCGAATAGCAATTTTCTTGTTGGCATCGACCGTCAGGTTGGCATCCTCGTACACTGGTCCCGAGGGAGCAGGCGCCTGAGCCCGCCTCGTTAACGCCTTCAGTCGAGCAATAAGTTCTGCGAATTCGAACGGCTTCAGGAGGTAATCATCCGCCCCGGATTCAAATCCAATGACTTTATCTTCAGTAGTTCCCAGAGCAGTCA
>CAZIAG010000151.1:7163-8618 GCA_964537375.1 uncultured Roseivirgaceae bacterium | reverse complement strand
AACCGGCAGCCGGCG
Source organism: uncultured Roseivirgaceae bacterium (assembly GCA_964537375.1). GTDB lineage: Bacteria > Bacteroidota > Bacteroidia > Cytophagales > Cyclobacteriaceae > Chryseosolibacter. Next base: position 8,603 of record CAZIAG010000151.1, on the reverse strand, counting down.
GGGAGGCTGTTTTTCAGCGTCCGAAGATTTTCAGCAACACTCATCATTAATCGGTTGGACGTAATTTTTGAGCAATACTAAGGTAATTAAACGTTGGCCGGATCAGCAATTCATACCTATTTTTGAATCCGCCTATGTGCGCGTTCATGACTTTATGGCGATCCTCGGAAAACTGCTAAAGAACGGCATTCGCATCCGCGAGATGCTGGAGCAGGACTATACCTCTCCCTTCGACCTTCAAAAGAAAGAGTTGAAGGAACTTCTCATGGCCGCCGGTTCCACAGAATTTGGCCGCCATCATCATTTCATCAATGTTTTGGATGCCTTTCGGAAGGGTGATCGGGAGTTCTACCGACGGTTCCGGGAGAATGTTCCTATCCATACTTACAACAGCATCTACAATACCTGGTGGAAACGGTCACAGGAAGGTATACGCGATGTCTGCTGGCCCGGGCGCGTGAAGTATTTCGCGCTTAGCTCAGGAACATCGGAGGCAGCTTCGAAGTATATCCCCGTGACCAAGGATATGACGAAAGCCATCCAGAAGACGAGCGTTCGCCAGATTCTTACTCTTTCCAAATACGATCTTAAACCGGAATTTTTTGAGGCCGGTATCCTGATGCTGGGCGGCAGTACCCACCTCAATCGCAACGGAAGCTTTTTTGAAGGTGACCTGAGCGGCATTCAGGCTGCCCGCTTGCCTTTCTGGTTTCAGCACTTCTACAAGCCGGGGAAGAAGATCGCGAAGCACAGGAACTGGGACGCAAAACTTAATGACATTGCTGAAAAGGCACCAGACTGGGATATTGGGATAATTGTCGGCGTACCTGCGTGGATTCAGATCCTGCTCGAAAAGATCGTACACCGATGGAACGTTAAGAACATACACGAGATCTGGCCTAACCTGATGGTGTACGTCCATGGAGGCGTCTCGTTCGACCCTTACCGAAAGAGTTTCGAGAAATTGCTGGGCCAGCCGATCCATTACATAGAAACCTACCTGGCTTCTGAGGGCTTCATCGCTTTCCAGGCCTATCCGAACCGGCGGTCGATGCGACTGGTCCTGAACAACGGCATCTTCTACGAGTTCATCCCGTTTGAGGAGAAGAATTTTGATCATAACGGCGAAGTGCGCCCAGACGCTGAAACGTTGCTTGTCGACGAGGTTGAAGAAGGGAAGGAGTATGCCATCTTGCTTTCGACCTGTGCCGGCGCGTGGCGTTACCTGATCGGCGATGTGATCCGATTCACATCCGTCGAGGAAAGCGAAATCGTGATCACCGGGCGCACCAAACACTTTCTCAGCCTATGTGGTGAACACCTTTCGGTCGACAACATGAACAAGGCGATACAGCTTGTATCCAACGATCTCAACATATCGATCCCTGAATTTACGGTGGCCGGCATTCCGCACGGGTCACTTTTTGCGCATCACTGGTA
>CAZIAG010000151.1:3119-7153 GCA_964537375.1 uncultured Roseivirgaceae bacterium | reverse complement strand
GTTGGGACGGACGATCCGGTCGATCCTGCGGTATTGAGGGAACGCCTTGATCAGCATCTCAAGGTGTTGAACGACGACTACGCGGTGGAACGCAGCGCAGCGTTGAAAGATGTCCATGTCGACGTACTTCCGCTAAAAGCGTTTTACGAATGGATGGAGTCAAAAGGAAAAGTGGGGGGACAGAATAAATTTCCCAGGGTATTGAAAAAAAGTCAGCTGGATGACTGGACCAGTTTTCTGAAATCCCGCGTAAATGGACATCATTCTTAACGGTCTTATCTCCGGCCTGGCCCTGGCCTTTCTCATTGGCCCTGTTTTCTTCACGATCCTGCAAACTAGCCTGGAGCGCGGTTTTCGCTGCGGCTTGTTTGTAGCGATCGGCGTTTCGCTCAGCGACGCGTTCTATATCTCTGTTTGCTATCTTGGTGTATCGCGCCTTTTTGACAGCGGCAACTTCAGGGAATACCTCGGTTACTTCGGAGGCATCGTCCTTCTCTCTATGGGGCTTTACTACCTGTTGGTCAAGAGCCGTAAGCTTGCCCAATACGATCCGAGAAAGTTGCGTGAACGAAGCGCGTGGCAACTGATCATGAAAGGGTTCATCATCAACGGACTGACCCCTACGGTGTTTATTTTCTGGCTGGGTGCTGTCGGTGTTGCCACTACAAGGTTCAAGTACGTCACCCCGTCGGAGGCCATTCCTTATTTCACCGCCATCGTTTGTACCGTGTTTATCACGGATCTGATAAAAGCCAAGCTCGCCGCACAATTGAGAGAGTTGCTCACGCCGGGATTTGTCCGCACGATGAACCTCGTGCTCGGCGTGGTGTTGGTCATTTTCGGCGGACAGCTGATCTACCTCGCCGACGAGTTCCACCTGATGTAAGGATTCAATCCTGCAGCACGTTGCTGAAGAAGGTGGACTTCAGCAGCAACCAGAACAAGAACAATGCGGCTGCCCACTGTAGGTAGATGTGATAAAAATCCGAGGTGGCCCGGAACCGCGTTTCTTTGATCTCTGCTTTTTCGTACTGGTCGATCTGAAAGAACACCTGCTTGAGTGCATCGAAATCCGTTGCCCTGAAAAATTGGCCGTCGCCGATCTCCGCCATGCGTTTCATCGTCGTCACGTCGACCGTGTTCTCCACCATGTTGGGTCGTCCGAAGAAGTCTTTTCCATAGGGAACAAGGCCTTCCTTTCCGATGATGATTGTATAGATCTTTATCCCGTATGCCGCAGCCAACTCCGCAGCGGTGATCGGATCGATGTTGCCGGCGGTGTTGTCTCCGTCGCTCAGGAGAATGCATACCTTCGACGCCGTCTTTGATTCCCTCATGCGGTTTATCACCACGCCCATCGCGCTACCGATGGCCGTGCCGCGGTTTTCGATCATGTCGAAACCTATTTCATTGATATAGGCCCGTAACAAGTCATAGTCGGTCGTGAGCGGCGCCAATGAGTATGCGTCCCCGGAAAAAACCACCAGGCCGATACGATCATTCTTCCTGCCCTGAATAAAGTCCAGCGCTACGCGTTTTGCGGCCTCGAGACGGTTGGGCGAAAAGTCGGATATCTGCATTGACTGGGAGATGTCGAGCGCTATCATAATGTCGATACCCTCGGTCCATTGTTCCACTTTTTCATTGGTTCTCTGCGGCCGCGCGAGGGCTACGACAATCAATACAAGCGCCAGCATCAGGAATATTTCCGGGAGAAAGCGAATGTAGGTCCATGGCGATGTCCGAACCTCTTTGCGCGAAACCGCGATGGGCAGTTTCTGATTGAACTGGTGCCGCAACAGCCAGCGTATGATGAAAAGAACAGGTACTGCCCAGATAAGGTAAAGCAGGTCGGGTTTTTCCCATTCAAATCCCTTCAGCGTATCGACGCTGAACCATTCCGGCGACAGCCAATTATTTGTCGATTCGTTCTCCATGCATTGTTTCCTGCAGTTTTCTGGAAAAGCGATTATGTGCGTAAGTTTTCAAATGCTCCAGTGGCTCCAGTACCGCCGTGTCGTGCCCGTAAATGGCGCGGTCTACCTGGCGCAGATTATTGCCCAGTGTTTCGTCTCGCAGCAGCGATAACGTCTCCCGGGTAGTAAGTTTGGTATACGGATGCGCCTCCAGTTGCTCCATGTATTTTTTCCAGGTGGTGAGTGCAGACTCGGCGGTCTGGACTGAGTATACACCGCGCAGTTGGGTCAGTATGTCGTCGTATCGACGGACGAATTTCTGGTAGTTCCGTGTCATTGATCTTCGCTGCAGCCACCTCCGGATACGGGCGCCGAAGACGAACCAGGTGACCAGCACGAGTATCAGGAGGATTCCCACGCCCATGATCAGAAACCAATAATTGAATTGGAGGCTGACGGGTTCGTAGGTTGTTCCCGCGACGAGCGGGAGTCGTGCAATGGCGACCGAATCGGGGAACGACGCCACCATTTGCGTGATCAACAGGCTGTCTGTCGGTGAATAGAATTCCGTGCAGTCGCGCTGGTGAACCAGGTACAGCGGCAAATACAAGTACTGGAGTCTCTCTACTTCGAATGTCGTGAGATAATACACGGCACTGTCCCTGCTCAGGCTGTCTCTGGTGACGGTAGGGAAAAATACCTTGTCGGCGTATTCGAACGGAAAGAAGTTTGAGGTCGAGTCTGGGAACAGGAGTAAACTCTCTTTCGGATATTCGGCCGTGACGTAGAACCCGACCTGCTCTCCTATCTTGATGCTATCGCCGAGAAACCCCGCGCGAATACGCACATCCTGTGCGTTGGCGGCTAACGCGGCAAGGCAAGCCACTGCTATGGACAAACCCGGAACGACTCTCGACAACAAGAAATTCATGTCGTTTTTAAAGATTTGTTCCTCACCTTGAACAGTTTGAGTAGAACGGGTACGTAGTCCTCGTCCGTACCGATCGACACAAAATTGATCTCGTGGCGTCTACTGAAGCGCTGAAGTTCCTCGCGGCGCTGGTCATAACGCTGAACTACCTGGCGCCTGAAGTTGCCAAACGACGTATTGACCCAAACGGTTCGTTGCGATTCCTTGTCGACTACGGGGATGATACCCAGGTCAGGAAGATTCGTCTCCCGCCGGTCGCTGATGTGTATCATCACCAGGTCGTGTCTTCGGGCCAACGACTTTAATCCGGGGTAGAATCCCTCGTCGATGAAATCAGAAATCAGGATAATAACGCTCCGTCGCTTTATCGTGTTCAGGACGAAAGAGATCGCGCTGCTCAGGTCCGTCTTTTTCGATTTGGGCTTTAGATGGGTCAGGGCAGAAATGATCTCATACGCCTGTGAATGGCCCTTCGACGGCTTGAGGTATTTCTCTTTGACGTCTGAATAGCATATGAGCCCGACGTGACTGGATTCTTTGCTGGCCGATAGCGCTAATACGCCGCAGATCTCTTTGGCAATGTCAGCCTTCGTCCTTCCCGGTGCGCCGATGTCTTCCGATGCGCTGACGTCCAGGATAAAGAACACCGTCTGTTCCTTCTCTTCGCGGAACGTCTTCACAAAAGTGCCGTGGCCCTTGGCCGATACGTTCCAGTCGATCGTTCGGATGTCGTCGCCGTATTGATAGGGGCGTACGTCGTCGAACTCAAGCCCGGAACCTTTGAAGATCGATCGGAAGTCGCCTTGCATTTGACTGTTGATGGCCTTCCGGATCTGGATTTCGTACTTCCTCAGTTTCTTGATGATGTCTTTCATGGCCCGCTATTTGATCTTCACGGATGGCATTGCCGGTTTGTTGCACGATGCAACCTTCGTCAACAGTCGAAACGGCCCGAAAATAGAATAATTATGAGTAATTTGCGCACCCAATCTGGAATTAGGCTTTTAGCGACTGTGAGAGGTTTTGTTTATCACTGCGGCATTCTGGCGACCGTGCTAACGGCGACCGCTTTGCTTTGGGGTTGCGGGGGAAACGATCGGCCCGACGACATTCTAACCCAGGGTGAGGTAGTCGACGTCCTCGAAGAGGTTTACATCGTGGAGGAGAAGGTCTCCCGCCTCGGGCTA
>CAZIAG010000151.1:0-3109 GCA_964537375.1 uncultured Roseivirgaceae bacterium | reverse complement strand
AAGGTCGATTCGGCCACGCTGGTGACCCGTTTGATGACTTCCAAAGTGATTGAAAGGATGGGTATCGCCGACTCGACCTGGAAAAAGTCCTACGTGTGGTATGCGAACAGACCGGAAGAATTGCAAACCATCTACGCCATGCTCATCGATTCCCTCCAGTTACGCGAGCAGCGGTCCGATATTCGTTTGCAGCAAGAATGATCCTTCCCGAGTCCTTTGAAGGCAAGCTTGGTATTGATGTTATCCGCCAGCGACTAAGAGCTAACTGCTTGTCCGCGGCCGGAGCTGCCCGTGTGGACGAAATGCAGTTTACCACAAACGGTAATCTCCTTCGTTCTTTATTGAAGCAGACACTCGAACTCAAGTTGATACTTGAACGCGGCGAGGGGTTTCCGTCCCGCTATTTTTTTGATGGTGACGAGTGGCTTGAGCGAATTGCGGTCGAAGGCAGTTATCTGGATGGTGAAGAATTTCTGAAGCTGGCTCAGGCCATGCAGACGGCCATCGCATGCCGTAAGTTTATTATGGGGTCGAAGGCGTTATACCCGGAATTAAGCCGTCTTGCCGAAGCAATTGATCTCGATGCTAAGGTTCCGTCGGCGATCATGTCACGAATTGATGATAACGGCGTGGTGAGAGATAATGCCTCGCCGGAGTTGAGCCGAATACGAAAGAAGCTACGCGACGAACAAGCCCAACTGCGCAAGCTTGGCGATCAATTGTTTCGCCGGGCTGTGGAAGAAAAGTGGGTGCCCGAGGGAGCGTTGCCAACGATACGGGAAGGTAGGTTGGTGATTCCCATCCTGGCCGAACACAAGCGACGCATGAAGGGCTTTATCCTTGACGAATCAGCGACGGGCCAGACTATTTTTATGGAACCGGCGGAGATGCTCGAGGCAAACAATGAGATCCGCGACCTGGAGCACGCGGAAAGGAGAGAGGTTCTGGCCATCCTTAAAGCGTTGGCGGATGAGCTGCGCAAGGAGCTGCCTGCCCTGCGGTCTGCCTTCAAATTCCTGGCCGTGGTGGATTTTGTTCGCGCCAAGGCAAAATTTGCCCTTGAGATCGGGGGGGAATTGCCCACCATCGTAGATGAGCCCGAATTGACGTGGTGGCAAGCGAGACATCCACTGCTGCAGATGAGTTTTGCCCGGTCGTCCCTGAAGCGTGAGGTTGTGCCGCTTGATATTTCATTGGGGCCCGTTGACAGAATGCTACTCGTCTCCGGTCCGAATGCCGGTGGTAAATCGGTCTGCCTGAAAACGGTGGGTCTTCTCCAGTACATGGTGCAGTGCGGATTGCTCATACCCCTGTCGGACCGATCCCGCGTTGGAATCTTTGATGACATCTTCCTTGATATCGGGGACCAACAATCCATTGAGAACGACCTCAGTACGTACAGCAGCCACCTCAGAAACATGGCCTCATTTATTGCCCATGCGGATGATCGCTCTTTGGTTTTGATGGATGAGCTGGGCTCGGGAACAGACCCGAACTTTGGGGGTGCCATTGCTCAGGCGGTTTTGGAGGAGCTGCTGAGCAAAAATGTATGGGGAGTCGCGACGACGCATTATTACAACCTTAAACTCTTTGCCGGCCAACGGAAAGGTATCGTGAACGGGGCCATGCGCTTTGATGAGCAGAATTTGGTTCCGTTGTATATCCTGGATATCGGGAAACCAGGAAGTTCATTTGCCCTTGAAATTGCCCGGCAGACGGGTCTACCGCCTGAAACGCTCAGGGAAGCAGAAAGCCTCGTCGGCAAAGACCTGGCAGGGTTTGAAAAACTGGTTCGCTCGCTGGACCGTGAACGGCAGGAGCTGAGTACCAAACTAACTGAGATTGAGAGGAGGGAGAAGGAGTTGACTGAAGCCCTGACCCGTTACAAACATTTATCGGAGGATCTTGAGCAGCGAAAAAAGCAAATAATCGGGAAGGCGCGCGAAGAAGCTGCCGAGTTACTGAGGAACACGAATCGCGAGATCGAGAAAACCATCCGGCATATCCGGGAGAACCGCGCCGAACGCAAGGAAACCCTTCGCGTGCGAAAGGGGTTGGAAGCCCTGACTCAGCGCGTGGTTGAGCGAGGCGGAGAAAAGAAACGCCGGACCGACCCAATTCGCGAGGGCGATCGGGTTCGTATAGAAGGTCAGCAGGGGAGTGGAGTCGTTTTGTCCATCAAGGGAAATACGGCCTCGGTGCAGTTTGGTGAACTCAAGTCGCTGGTAAAGGTGAGTCGATTGGAACGGGTTGAAGGTCCGCACGGAGAAGGGACTACTCAGAACAAGCCGCGGCCGTCGGGCATCGATCTGGGCGAGAAAAGGGCCCGCTTTTCAAGTACGCTGGATGTTCGGGGAAAGAGAGTGGAAGAGGTGGTTCCTATCCTCGAAAGTTTCGTCGACACCGCGATTCTCCTGGGACAGGCCGAGGTGAGGATTCTTCACGGCAAGGGAGAGGGCATCCTGCGTAAGGTAATTCGTGAACATCTCCGTCGTTACCAGGAAGTCGCGTCCGTCAGCGACGAGCACGTTGAGCGGGGTGGCGATGGAATTACCATCGTTGTGTTGAAATAGTCTTTAGGGGATGTTACCCGGTTGCCGATACATTAACAAGGCCCAGGGCCCAAGGCAAAATCTCAAGAATCTCAAAGCCCAGGGTTTTGTTCATCCTGGCATGGTGATCATTGCGTCTATGTTTGGAGGGCATTCTCTATTCTCTATCACCCGAAGCCTGGAGTGAGCAGAAAATTTTTCGTCACAAATAAAGTCTGCACAACGAGCGGGGTCTGCTCGTGCTGCCCTTCAGGGCAAGGGTAGAGAGCGAACTCAACGCGGAGAAATTTTCGTCACCAAATAAGGTCCGTACCATGAGCGGAGTCTGCTCGTGCTGCCCTTAAGGGTAAGGGTAGAGAGCGAACTCAACGCGGCGACATTCTGGGTCTTCAAATCCAAAGGCCCAATCCCAAATCTCAAGGCCAAGGTCCGATTCGAAGTACACAGAATTTTCGAACGAGTTCCGCCTAGCCAATCCGTTATCCGTCGAGAGAAACCGTCTACAGTCCACCAACTGCACTAACGCGAGGGTTGAGCACAACGTTGAGACGCGGTTG
>CAZIAG010000150.1:0-8623 GCA_964537375.1 uncultured Roseivirgaceae bacterium | reverse complement strand
ACGGTAGCGACCACGGTTCCGAACTTCATACGTGGAACGACCATCCCGATCGTGATCGCATTTCAATTTGTGAGGGACCAGGTAACCGCACATTACACGCCGTCAGCCGGGCAGGAATTGGCAACGAATTATGGGATAATTTACGGCGCCCTCGTGGTTGGTGTTGTCACCGTTGTGATTGCCCTGATCGCGCTCCGTTCTATCGACGAGACTTATGGTCGAGATCTGAATTTCCAGGAAACAGATTAGCTTTCAGCGGATTCACCGGACCGATTAGATCGCTTTATCGGGGAGACTACGAAAAGCTTAATAGCGGTTTTTGGATTAGCGTGGAGGAATTGACTTGGTTGCTTCTCACGGCGCATTTTGTTCCGAAGGTGACGTCCTCATGGTGCAGGCCCTCATGGGTTGTCTGAAGATTCTTTCAGACAACCAGTTACCCAATGTGCGGCAATATGGCAAAGGATGCTGAGCATGGAGTGATCCATGAAGTCAAACACGCTATATCAACTGCTGATCGCCACCGATACCCATGCCATAACGTTGTCACTATTGTTCAACGATTACCGGTTAACCTATCTCTTATTTTCAGGGCCCGCTTCCCTGGTTTCTACGTAAAAGTTCCGGTCAAACTCTGGCGCCTTCCCGCTACCGATTTTCATCGTTTTCCATTTGGTGGTGGGATAAATGAATACCCAATCGCCATCGCCGTCCTTTATTTTCATCGGCATGTCGAATCCGTCAATGCAATTTGACCAGCGGAATTTCAGCGTATTCTTTTCCACCCTGTACTCCAGTACCGGTATCCGCACGTCGCGGAGATACTGATCGAATACTTTCTTAAGATTCCGTCCGGCTTTTTGCTCGACATAATCTTCAACCTGTTGGGAAGTGACGATGCTGTGATAAAAATCCTTATTCAAACCTCGAAGCGTCTGTCGCCATTTCTCGTCATCGTTAAATATCTGCCTGATCGTATGGAGGAGGTTGGCGCCTTTCGGATACATGTCGCCGGAGCCTTCATGGTTCACGTCATAAACCCCGATGATCGGTGCGTCATTGCTGATGCCTTGCCGCAGACCAATCACGTATTCCGCCCCGGCTTCTTTGCCGTAATGGTATTCAACATAAAGATTTTCTGAGTAGCTGGTAAATCCTTCGTGTAACCACATGTCGGCGATATCCTTGTAGGTGATATTGTTGGCAAACCACTCGTGTCCCGTTTCGTGAATGATGATGTAATCGAACTTCAATCCCCATCCTGTACCGGAGAGGTCCTCACCGAGATAACCGTTCATGTACTCATTTCCGTAGGTTACGGAACTTTGATGTTCCATGCCGAGGTATGGAACTTCTACGAGCTTAAAGCCATCTTCGTAAAACGGATATGGTCCGAACCAATGTTCAAACGCGCGTAGCATGGGCTTTACCTGCTCGAACTGCTTTTTGGCTTTTTCAAGGTTGTAGCTGAGAACAAAGTAATCCAGGTCCAAAACACCGCCTTCACCGTGCAGTGTATCACGGAAATGTGCATAGTAGCCGACATTCATGTTCACCCCGTAGTTGTTGATGGGATTCGCGACAAACCATTCGAATGTGTGGGTGCCATCGCCGTTGTTCGTGTAATTGCGCAGCCGGCCATTGGACACGTTAATAAGGGGTATCGGGACTGTCACCGCGATCAGCATACTGTCGGGCTCGTCGTACATGTGGTCTTTACATGCCCACCAGGCACTCGCACCCAGGCCCTGGCATGAGGTCGCGATAAAATCGAAGCCGACCTTGTCCTTTTGCCATTGGATACCACCATCCCACGGTGGACGTTGCGGACGAATCGGTTGACCTTCAAATGAAACAACAACCGATTCGGATTGACCCACGTTTTGAGGCTTGGCAAGGTGCACGAAGTAGGCATTTGTTCCCACGCGTTCCACCTTCAAATGCTTGCCGTCCTGCGTTGCCGAAACAAACTGGAGTGGAGGTTGTAAATCCACCTGCATCACATTGTGAGGCTTAAGCACCGTGTAGTGAATTGTCGTGCTGCCCTCGATGGACTGTGTCTCGGGATATACGCGTTGTCGCAGCTCGTAATAGGTGAGATCCCACCATTCACGTTCCGGTGTGATCGAACCGCGCAAGGTGTCGTCTTTGGTGAATTGCATCTCCTGGTGAGCATGCTGGCCCAATGCCGAAAGGGTGACGACAGTGGTGAGCACTGCCAACGTAAGGTTTTTCATGTTTTTCACGCAAATGACATTAAACCTAAGGCAGCGCGCGAAGAAATGCAAGGAGATATTAACGTTCACTGCGTTCATCTGTGCCGTGCACCCCAGTGTGTGTTATCGTTTGTATTGGATATCTACTGGAAAGGCCGGCAACAATGCCTTTGCGTTTATGATCAGTACGTTGGAATTCTTCAACGTTCGGCGATGAATTGTTGACACACGGCGGAAAATATGACCGACTTGCGGCTAAAATTGGGTATTATTGATCCTTTATGAATTCAGCCGTTGACTACAGTGCTTCAAGGGAAGCCCCCGGACGGATCATCATCCAATGCCCTTTATGTGAGTGGCAACCCGACGGTGCTGCGCACTGGACATGCGGTTGTGGGCATAAATGGAACACCTTCGAAACAAACGCCCGGTGTCCAAACTGCGGAAAACAAGCGGAAGAAACGGTTTGCCCGGGATGCGGCGAGCATCAACCAAACGAAGCATGGTACCACACGCCGGCTGATCTCGAACAGTTGGAAAAGGTTGGAGATCCTGTGCTGCGCGGCCGGAAGAAACGCCTTGAAGGACGGCTCATTGACTATGGAATAAAAAATTACCGGGTGAGTGACCTGGCATACGTCGACTACTCCCATGAAAGATTTCAAACGCCATTTGACGCCGGCTGTCGCATGATGATCTTGTACGGCGTCGCCTACGCCGCCCGCAACCTGAATCAACGACCAGACGTTGTCAAATGGCTGAAGGAAGAAGGAATCTGGGGTAAGGTCTCACCCACCGAAAAGGTTTTTCTCTCGGGTCCGGAGCCGCCGGAAGAAACACTCATCGACCTTTCGTTGCGAATGGAAGGCGCGCTTACACTCGCGTGGTGTCTTCAAAAAATAGCAACCTTGCCACGCCTGGACAGTGATAGCACGAAAGCCCGTTCTGAATTCCGGCGTGTTGTGCCGCCGCCGGGTGAAGCCCTTTCGCCGTTTCTTACTCAACTGTCGTACAGGCCTCTGGAAGAGATCTATGAGGAGAATCTCCTGAACGAAATAACAGTCGCCTATTTCAAAGATCTCCTTTTCAACGGAGGGGAAAATGAGACACGAATCGATCGCCACGTAAGCCTGGAGCGTTACAAGGCGCTGAATTGGCTGCGCACCTGCTACGACGGCGCCACCGAGGTCACGGGAGAACTGTGGGACGACGCCGATGTAACCTTCTAAAAAATCGGTGAAAAGAATACCTCCTTTCCGAAGAAACCTGCCAGTCCTACCGCAAGTTGGCAACTCGATCAAAGCGGGCTCAATTAATCCTGATCAATCATCTTCGGTAGAACGCTGCCAAAATGCGCTTTCTTAAGACTATTAACCCGGTAGTTGAGAATTCGCGTGTCGTATGAACTAAAATGGAGACAGCGCTATTTGCTTCGTGAACATAAGGCGTACGTACCGACCCATACCGCAACAAAGGAAACGTTCAACGAATTTTTGGACGTTGTCGCCAAAATAGTTGACTTGTTCGGCGCGTCGGCGAATTGAAGAACCTTGTGAATCGAGAGACGATTCTTTTTGCTCGGTTATTTTCCTTCGTATCTTGCGGGTAATAACGAGCCTTCATTCTACCCGAGCCCATGCGCAAGATCGATGAGTTTGATTGGAATGTGAATCAGCCGCGGGAGATTGTTTTCGAACGCCTGCGGAATGCCTTCAACGAAACCATTACCTCCGATGATTACGTGCGAAGACTTCAGGAAGACAACACGCCTGAAAAACTTTTTTTTCCGCGACCTTTTGCGGGCCGATGTGTCGATGATGGTATGCTCGCATTGCACAGTTATCGCCTGGGTTACTGGGCGCGGGTAACGATCAATGTGATTGAAGTGGGTGAGGGGATGCACATTACCCTTAAATGCAATCAATTCTGGTCGTTTGCCCTGTTGCCAATCCTTGTGGTGCTGGTAGCGTTGCCCTTCGGTACCTGGACTTTCCTCGATGGCATCATCAACGACGGCGTGGCCTTGCTTGCGCTTTCCGCGGTCGCTGCTGCGGCCTTGGGATTTTTCGTATGGCAAGCCAGGAGAACAGCGAGACATTTTATGACGGCTACGAACGATGCGGCAGAAGCGGGCGTAGTCACAGCGGAAGATCCCGGCGAGGACTCCGACTCATCTGATTAAGAACATTTGGCGCGCTTTCGGCATTAGTCGTCCACGGTTTCGACAATTTGAAAGACTGCTCCCATGGTTGATGTTTCAAGAAATAGCGTTTCCGGAATCCAGGGTCACCCAAATGGACAAACTACGCTTTCAGAATGCCACCCCGGAGCGACAAAGTCGTCGGACGAATTTCCTCTGTTGCAGAATACACCACTTGCTTACCGCTGACACGGCCTGCTTGGGTATTACAAGTCGAAGGGTTACGACATCGTACCAGTGACCATCCAGACTCGCGTACCGGGATGTAAACCATAATTTATTATATTGTAGTTGTCGATCTGCTTATATGAAATTTGTTAACGAACTGGCCGATCTCGTGAAAGCCTCCGTCATTGATGAAGAAACGACGGCAAAAATTCGCGCGTACTATGCCAGCCGACAACGCCCGTCCGCCAACCGGTTGTTGATTGTATTCGGCATTCTGGGTGCTATCCTGGTTGGGCTGGGGATCATCCTTATTATTGCCCACAACTGGGACGACCTTGCGAAGAGCACGAAGACCGTATTCGCATTTTTGCCGTTGATTGTCGGTCAGGGTGTTTGCTTGTTCGTATTGCTTAGGCGAAACGAAATCATTGCGTGGCGCGAGGGGAGTTCTGTTTTCCTGTTTTTCAGTGTGGCCGCGGCGATTTCGCTCGTAAGTCAGATATATAACATTCCTGGTGACTTGGGCGCGTTTCTTCTGACGTGGATGATTCTTTGTGTGCCATTGATCTATGTAATGCGCTCGTCGGTGACATCGTTGCTTTGCCTGGTTGGTATTTCCTGGTTCGTTTGGGAAACTTCGTACTTGTCACCTTCCGGTGAGTCATATGAATACTGGGCGCTACTTGCTGCCTGTATTCCGCATTACGTCTTACTCGTTCGTAAACGTCCGTCAAGCAATTTTACGACGTTTCACAACTGGGTAATTCCACTTTCGTTGATCTCAGTGATGATGATGTTCGCAGACAGGAGTGAGGAGTTTTTGTTTGTGGCGTACATGAGCCTGTTTGGGCTCTTTTACCTGATCGGTCACCTTTCTGATTTTTCGACGCTCCGACTGAGAAACAACGGCTTCAGGGTATTGGGCTCGGTGGGAACGGTGGTTCTGCTGATCGTCCTTAGTTTCGACGAATTGTGGGAAGACCTGCGGCGCGAATCGGTGACGATCGCTTCGGCAATGGGCAGCATGGAGTTAATCCTGGCTTGTGTACTTACGCTGGTTGCCGCCGCACTCTTCCTGAATCATGTTGCGGACAAAAAACTCTCTGGTATTCGGCCCGTTGCACCGGTGTTTATTTTATTTCCTGGAATCTTTTTGCTGGGATATGTATCACCGGCTTCTGTCGTGCTTGTCAATCTGCTTGTACTGGGTATCGCCGTCCTCACCATTCGCGAAGGAGCAAGGCTTGATCACCTCGGTGTGCTCAATTATGGACTGATCATTATTGCCGTGCTGGTTACTTGCCGGTTCTTCGACACCGATTTATTATTTGTAACCCGTGGCATATTGTTTATTGCCGTGGGAGCCGGATTCTTCGTCACCAATTATCGGATGTTACAAAAGCGAAAAGGTCATGCATAAGTCGAAAGTTCTCATGGTTGTGCTTTTTGGATTGCTTGCGTTGGCACAGCTCTACGTGCCCGCCAGCATGATCATTGGCGGGGAGCGCGTGCTTCATGAGGGCGAGGCCCTCTTTTTTGAAGTCGAGCCGATCGATCCTGCCGATCCGTTTCGCGGAAGATACGTCATCCTGCGGTTTCGGGAAGACGTGGCTTCAACAAACGACGACTCCTGGCAGCCGGACGACGACGTCTACGTGTCGCTTGCAACGGACTCGTCTGGCTTTGCAAAGATCCGTTATGTGAGCCGCGAGACGCCTGAGGATGCCTGGCCATATGTGAAGGCAAAAGTTGGCTTCTACCACAACGGCCGCCTGCAAATTAGGTATCCCTTTGAACGCTTCTATATGGAGGAGTCGAAAGCGCCTGAAGCGGAGGCAATTTATTTTGACGCCGCGAGCGACTCAAGCAGAAGTACCTATGCGGTCGTGCGTATTATGAATGGCGACGCTGTTCTCGAAAATGTTATGATTGATGGTGTGCCTATTCGCGAGGTGGTTTTGAATCACAGGCTACAGCAAGGGGAATAATAGTCCGGCATTGGATATTACCGCCGGCAATACGTTTCGCATACATTTCATTATCTCAGTGCAGGACCTATCGCGCAGTTGCGACAAACGGATAACGGGCTGAGGCTCGCTGCGATCTCAAAAGAAGACGATTTGTACGCGGTGACGATTCGCGAGACGACCAACTAATCTCTTTTCAAAAGACTTAGTGTGCGGTTTCCAAAGGATCGCATTGTGTTGGTAACTTAAATGATGGCCGTTGACAAGTTGCTACGCTGCCTAATACGAAAAATGAAAAAAAGACCACTTTTCCTTTTATACGATCCCGCCTTCCTGGCCGCCTTGGCCCTGTTAATCCTGAACGACAGCTACTTAAAGTTTGCTTTTGGCGGCATGGTCACGGGTAAACTTTCCGACTTTGCCGGTCTTTTTGCGTTTCCGTTCTTGTGGAGTGTGATTTTCTTTGATCATCGAAGATTGGTCCATGCCCTGACGCTCTTCATTTTCATCTTTTGGAAACTGCCGATATCAACGCCCGCAATAGGTTGGATAAACGCGATACTTGGGACGACGATGGCGCGGGTTGTTGACTACACTGATCTTGTTGCGCTCATTTCTGTTCCAGTTTCCTTTTGGTATATCAACCGAAGGTTCAAGCAGCTCAGTGGTTCTTCGACCAACTATGCCGTAGCTGTAGCCATTTGCGTCATTTCACTGGTAGCATTTGTTGCCACGTCATTTCTGCAATTTAGCGGTAAGTTGAACGTAAGGGTCGGCGAATCCTATTGGGTCCCGGTGCAAAAGCAGGAGCTCTTGGAGAGTCGACTCCAACACGGAACCGGTGTTCCACCTGCCGGGCAGACGATGGCAGACACGTTGTTTTATATTGACTTTCATTACAGAAGTTATACCCTACGTGCGAAGGTTAACCTGCTTGGGGAGGGTGACAGCACGCGAATAGAGCTGATCGAAATGGACAGCTATGCGACGTTTGGCAGTCTTTTTTCTAATGTTGAGCGTGGGGTTCTCAGCATGCCGAAGGAAGATTTTTCGCGTGCATTTCAACGGAGTGTCATTCGTAAGATTACCGATAAGAAAAATCGACCGGTGAAGCATGTGCACTATTGGAATGCCAGGACGGATACGTCAAAATGAAGATATCCGGATCGTCCTGAAGAATTGCGCCGGATCGCTCTTTTTCCAAAAATCCCGGAAACATGCGTTAGGCGTCTGATTTTGTCTCGCACATTAGTCTTCGGCGGAAACTTGCACATTGAAAAAACGTCTTGAAATGACTATTTTCAGGAGTGGTATTGAGCGACAGGCATATTATTTTGGTTTCTCTGACGCTGCTTGCCGGTTTCGCATCGCATGCACAATCGTATTACGATGAGTTTTCGCAGTCTCTTGAACAGGGAGATAGCGTCAAACAAAAGGAACTGCTTGCCCGTTGGGAGGCACAAAATCCCCAGGATCCCGAACTCTTCACGAGCTACTTCAACTACTACTTCTCCCGGGCTCAAAGCGAAGTCATGGCCCTTACTCGCGACCAACCTCCCACGGAGTCTTTGGCATTGGAAGACAGTACGGGGCAGGTGGCTGGCTATCTTGGGTCCCAACGAATCTTCGATGAGGAAATGATCGCGAGGGGCCTGGAGAAAATTGATGAAGGTATTGCCCTCTACCCGGATCGTCTCGATATGCGATTCGGAAAGATTTACGTGCTGGGCGAGGTGGAGAACTGGAAAGATTTTTCCGCTGCGATACTTGACGCAGTACGCCGCTCCGGCGAGAACAACAACCAGTGGACCTGGACGCACAACGAGCGGTATCCCGACGGAAGGAACTTTTTCCTGACAACACTTCAGGGCTACCAGTTTCAACTCTACAGCACGGGCGGTGCTGATCAACTGCAGTACATGGCTTCCATCGCAAAGGCGCTACTGAGATTGTACCCTGATCACGTTGAAAGCATGTCTACTCTTTCCGTGGTCCGCATGGTTGAAGGGGAGTTTCACACCGCGATTGGATTGCTCACGAAGGCCGAGGAAATCCGCCCGGAAGACCCAATT
>CAZIAG010000149.1:3956-8639 GCA_964537375.1 uncultured Roseivirgaceae bacterium | reverse complement strand
GTCCTCGGTGTAGAGAAAAATGCTTTCGTCAAAGACTCCCGCACGTCGCAACGCCTCGGTCCTGACAAACATGAAGCATCCGGAGAGGAACGGCACATCCATAATCCTGTTGTAACCGCTAAAGTGCATCTCATACGAATAATTCAAACGGTGTAACAGGGAGGGAAAGAAGTTAAGAAATCGACGGCTGATGAGTGTAAGGGGAGAGGGCAACAACTTGCACAGCGGTTGCAGTCGACCGTCCGGGAAAAGAACCTTCGGCATCACCATCCCTACCGTCGGATGTGCTTCCATAAAGTCAAAAATCGTCCTTGTTACGTTTGCTTCGAAATAGACATCCGGATTCAGGATAATGTGGTAATCAGAATTACCCCGCTCGAGTATCTCCTTCAATGCGATATTATGACCGGCACCGAAGCCAATATTCCTGTTGTTGAATCGGTAGGTGATTCGATCGTTCTTGAAATGTCGTCGGCACTCGTCCGTCGGTGAGTTGTCAATAAGATAAAGTGTCGACCCTTCCGTACTGTTCAGGAAGCTCTCCACGGCCCGCCTCAGCAACCCAATATCGTTCTTGTAAATAACAATTGACGCCGTGACTCTATGCTGCATACGACTTGCGTAAAATAAGGTTCTTGATAATCCGATAACGCTGAAGGAATTTCTGGGAAAACGCCAGGTGACTCCTTCCACCGTTCGTCGAAGCGTTCCCGGCATGACGACGGTGATAGATCAACACGTCCGGAATAAAGCGAACATCAAAATACATTTCGCCAATAAGGCCGATCCAGTAGTCATGTATGGGAATGTCAGCGGGGAACGGCAATGCCTTCTCCAGTACCTTCCGCCTAAACGCCATACAACATCCCATGTAGGAGTTTCGGATAAGATTTCTCAGCAGGCCTCTGCCCGACCGGTTCATTCTGAAAAACGACCCGTTCCGGGAGTTGAGATGGTGGTCGACGAGCATACAATCGCTGACCACCAAATCATGGTTCGCCAGGTGGTCTTTCATTACGCTTACCTTCTGCGGCAACCACAAGTCGTCCTGATCGGCCAGAAAAATGTATTCTCCGCTCGCACGAAGCAAGCTGGCTTCAAATGTCCGTGCTATTCCGCGCGGCGACGAATTCAGACTCAAAATGATCCGCGGGTCATCATATCCTCTGACAATGGCCACCGTCTCATCCGTCGATCCGTCGTCTGTGATGACAATCTCGTCCGTCGACGAAAGCTGATGCAAAATGGAATCCAGCTGCTGGGCGACGAACTTTGCCCCGTTCTGTGTTGCCATGCACACTGAAACCATATTGTCGTTTAAGATAATTCGATTCCTCTAAAACAAAAGTATGAGGTTTGAAATGCCTGACGTGGTCGTGTTGTAACCTTGTTGTTGACGAATCAAGCACTGAAGCGAGCTTGAACGATGCGCTTGATCCAAACCCGACCACCGCACGCATCCAGTTAGCGACCGGCATCACACCTATCAACTAATCCTTGTGCCGAGACGAGGCAAGATATTGAGTTTCCGTGGCAGATAATGCAGGACGATCGGATAAACAAGCTGAAAGCTAAAACCTGTGAACCGAATCATGTTGTCGTAGGCAAGAAAAAGATATCCCGTCGACAGGATTGCAAGAGACGTGTAAAAAAAAGGAGAACCCTTTGGGATGAGTTTAAAGTACAGCCATGGCAACCAAAGCAGGAATATCGCCATAATGAACATCCCCGTCCATCCCATATAGCTAAAACAGCGTGAGTAAACCGTCGACACATTGAATGGTCCCGAGATCCTTGCCTCATCCGTGCGTTCAATCCCTGTCAGGCGGTTCACGCGTTTGGAAATGAAATCCATGAGCATCTCATTGTTCACCATCAGGGCAAAATTCCCGGGTGATTCATCGTATTTCTTATTCAGGTTGATATTGGTTTGAAGATTAGCCAGCGGTGAAGAAACATAGATGTACGTCCAGAAAAACTCCTTTGGAACCATTGATTCCCTGAACTCCGGCGTCGCCTCTCCAGTGTCCAGGAACAGCGTATTATCATAATGCCGGCGTGATTCAAACGAAACGCGCACAGTACCCAGTACACCGAAAAGGAATAACAGGACAGGTAATCCAATAATGGTGATAAACAGCAAACGCCAGGACGGTTTCGCGCGCAAAACAAGGAACAGGAGGAAAGAAGACGACAAATTAAAGAAAAACATAGCGCGGCTGTAAATAAGGATAGCCGCAACCAGGTTGACCAGGTAAAGCAGCAAGAATATCCTGGAACGGCTAGTCAGGTACAAGTGGAAAAGGAATATCGTATAGAACGAAGAAAACGTGACCGCAAATACATGCAAAGATGGGATGCCAAAGGTGCGGTAATCGTAGGGCTCTCCAAACAGGATCATCAAGAGAGGAATACCGCCTGCATAGAAAAATTCCAGCATCCAAAGCAGGTACAAGAAGCCGGTTATCAGGATGTGTGTTCGGTGACCGTCGACCGCGACTTCGGCGAGTCGCGCGCGTGCTTCCCCGTTGAACTTCATGCCCATCACCACGTGCGCAAAGGCGGTTAGGACCAAAAATAAAACCAGCGAAACACGTAGGGATGGATAGAGTTGCGACCAGTTCTGCAAATAAACGACAAGGGCTACGAGAAATGAAAGGGCATAACAATAATACGGATTCACACGCATCGCTATTGGAGATGAGAATTTATCGTTCGCCTTGAGCCAACGACCCGTATAAACGCAGAAGTTCTATACTTGACAGACAACTTTATCGCACGTAACCACGCATAGAGCAAGAGAAACGTCTGACGTGGGAAAGCACTTCTGTACAAGACCACTCCCCTACAGTACTGCCGAAAACGATTCAGGGCCGCTTCTTCCTCCACACGTTCCGTCCCAGAAAAACGATGACTGACTTGAGTATGAACAACAACGAACGAGGGTGATACTTTACGCAATCTTTCGCCAAAAACAATATCGCTGAAATCCAGGCCGAAGCGTTCGTCGTAGCCGCCGCAACGTCGAAAGGCCTCAACCGAAATCACCGCGCCGGAGTTGATGAATCTAAACTTGTCCAACGACAGGGTCGACGGAAAGCGCTTCAATCGAACTCCGCGGCCGCGCATCCATCGAAATGGTGAAACGATGCCTCGGTCATCTTTTGCAATGGGAACAAAGACTGAGTTGTGAGGACTATTGCGGATAGCGTCAAAATATGCCTTCAATAGCTTAAGCCCGAACGTTGTGTCCTGGTCCAAAAGAAAAAGCCAGTGCTTGCCTCGGGACTCTGCCACGCGCAGTCCTTCATTGTAAGCACGGGCTACACCGCTATTGTTCGGGTCATGGCGATAGATCACACGCTTGTCCTCAATCACCTGCGGGTTGGCACTGTTGTCGTAGAGAAAGATGCTCCCTTCCGGTAGCGTGAAGCAATCCAGGGATTGAAACGACGCTGAATCGCGGGGTGCAAGTTCGTACAGAACGACAATAATCAAGATTTGGGAAAGAAAGGAATCAAACGAATCGCACCTGCTCTGCATACAAAATAAAATTAACACAAAAGCCTTACGTTGTGTCCGTACACACACGTAAATTCCGTTTGATTTTGATCAAAAAGAAACGAATATTAAGCCACTGTAAAGTCACTAAAACCGCGACAATATTCATGAGCATCCGCACTTTTGAAGATTACGAGAATGTATACAAGCAGAGCGTCGAAGACCCGGAAGGGTTTTGGGAATCGGTCGCCTGCGAATTCCAGTGGAGAAAGAAATCGGACCGTGTCTTGTCCTGGGATTTCCATAAACCTGAGGTAAAATGGTTCGAAGGCGGACGGCTTAACATCACGGAGAATTGTATTGATCGTCACCTACCCACCCGCGCGAATCAAACAGCCTTGATCTGGGAGCCGAATAACCCCGCGGATGCAGCTGTGCACATTACCTACCAGGAATTGTTTGAAGAAGTGTGCAAAACCGCCAATATGTTGAAAGCCCATGGCGTGAAAAAAGGCGACCGTGTCTGCATCTATCTCCCGATGATCCCGCAACTAGCCTACACGATGCTCGCTTGCGCAAGGATCGGCGCCGTGCACTCAGTGGTTTTTGCTGGATTCTCATCGCGATCGCTGTACGATCGAATCACTGATGCAGGCTGTAAAATAGTAGTAACGGCGGACGGAGCATTCCGTGGCGATAAGGTGATAGACCTGAAGAAGATCATGGATGAAGCGCTCGAGCGCTGCCCGGACGTTACGCGTATGATCGTCTACCGCCATGCGGGGAACAACGACAATATGAAACCCGGAAGGGATGTCTGGTGGCACGACGAGATCAGGAAAGTGACCGCCGATTGTCCCGCCGAAGAGATGGACGCCGAGGACATGCTCTTTATTCTATATACGTCCGGATCGACCGGCAAGCCAAAAGGTATGGTGCACACTTGCGGCGGTTACCTGATCTATACGAACTACACCTTCAGAACAGTGTTCCAGTACCAGGAGGGACAGGTATACTGGTGTACAGCGGACATCGGCTGGATCACCGGGCATTCGTACATCCTCTACGGGCCTCTCTCCGCCGGCGCCACCTCGGTCATGTTTGAGGGTGTGCCCTCGTGGCCCGACTGGGGTCGCTTCTGGCAAGCGGTCGAACGCCACAAGGTCAATATCTTTTATACAG
>CAZIAG010000149.1:0-3923 GCA_964537375.1 uncultured Roseivirgaceae bacterium | reverse complement strand
AAGCCTGGCACTGGTACCACAAAAATGTCGGCAAAGAAAAATGTCCGGTAATCGATACGTGGTGGCAAACCGAAACTGGCGGATTTATGATCTCTCCCATTGCCTTTGTCACCAAACTGAAACCCGCCCATGCCACGTTGCCACTTCCGGGTATCCAACCGGCAGTACTGAACGAATCGGGTCTTGAAATTCAGGGCAACGGCGTGGAAGGAAGACTTTGTATAAAATTCCCATGGCCGGGAATGGCCCGTACAATCTATGGCGACCACCAAAGATTCAGAGACACCTATTTCGCGCAATTCCCCGGCAAATACTTTACGGGTGATGGCTGCAAACGCGACGGAGAAGGCTACTATCGTATTACCGGGCGTGTGGATGATATCATCATCGTTTCGGGTCACAACCTGGGCACGGCCGAAATCGAAAGCGCCATCGACGAACACAGCGCTGTTTGTGAAACCGCTGTCGTGGGGTATCCACATGATATTAAAGGCCAGGGTATATACGCTTTCGTCATCTGTTACGAAAAGCCGCGGGAAGAGGAAAAACTCAGGAACGAAATACGAGAGACTGTCTCGAAGCTGATCGGCCCGATTGCGAAACCCGACAAGATCCAGTTCGTCAGCGGACTTCCCAAAACCCGGTCGGGCAAGATCATGCGACGTATCCTCCGGAAAGTTGCCGAAGGCGATACGTCCAATCTCGGCGATACATCCACGCTGCTCGATCCGTCGGTGGTTGATGAGATTACGGCCGGGGCGCTGTAACCACTTAACCTTTGCGCTGCGTCTCTGCCCTTCCGCAATGACCAAAAACCCTAGGCGATCATCTGTGCGCACTCAATAATTATTAATTTTGACGGCAGATGAAGAATAAGATCCACTATTCCTTTCTTCTCTGCCTCACTGTAATCGCCTCACTAGTCCTGCTCTCCATACCGGGCGAACTTTCCGTAGGCGGCGTATCGCTTCGCGAGATAGACTTGCTGGCCGATATCCGGCAGCCGGCCATGGACACCGTCAGCATCGAAATGGATTCCACACTATTGGCCCTCGATACAACCTCCGTAGTTGCAGACTCCATAGAAACAAAGTCCGACACGGTTGGATACACGGAATTGGCATGTCCCAAGGGAACAACCTGTGTCGAAGACTACGGCGACGGACCACCGGCCCTTGCTCAATTTCTCGAAGCCCTCAAAGAAACAAAACGCTCAGGCAGCACATTGCGAATCGCGTTCTTCGGAGATTCATTTATCGAAGGCGATGTATTCTGTGGGGCTTTTCGAGATACGCTTCAAACCATTTTTGGCGGTAGGGGCGTCGGTTATGTGCCCATCACATCGAATGTGACTGGTTTTCGAAACACGATCAAACACCGATTCGAGAACTGGGAGACAACTTCATTGATCGAAAGGACATCAGAGGCGGAGATCGGTCCAGCCGGCTTCACCTTTATTCCACGCGAGAACAACTGGCTTGAGTTCCGTCCGAGTCGCCAGCGGTACCTTCGTGAATTCAACACAATCAGCCTCTTTTACAAAAGTCTCGACAGCGCGGTCCTTCACTATTCCATCGACACAACAACGGCTTCGACGGCATTAACGGTTTCCGACAGAATCGAACAATGGAAATATCAGGGTAAGAATGTAAAATCGGTTCTTTTTGAATTTCATCCTTACGACAGCCTGATGGTGTATGGCGCTTGTTTTGAAGGTTCCGGGGGTGTGTATGTCGACAACTTCTCCATCCGGGGCAACTCAGGTCTGAACCTCAACAGGATTTCCAGCAAGATGTTCAAAGACTTTAACCGCTACAGAAACTACAAACTGATCATCCTTCAATTTGGTCTAAACCTCGTTGGAGCCGAGAACCTGAATTATGCCGCCTACGTGAAACGAATGGTTCGCATGATCAACGAATTGAAAAGGTCTTTCCCTTCCGCCAGTATCCTGCTTCTCAGCGTAAGTGACCGTAGTGTTAACGACAATGGTGAATTCAAAACCATGGATGCCATACCCCTCATGCGTGACGCACAACGGCTAATTGCGAAGCAAGCCGGGATCGCCTTTTGGGACATGTTCGAGGCCATGGGTGGAGAAGGCAGCATGGTGCGGTTTGTAAATGCAAATCCGGCGCTGGGTGCCCGCGACTACACCCACCTCACATTCAAGGGTGGGCGGAACTTGTCCTGGAAACTCGCGAGCAGTCTGCTGTTCGAACTCGAGAAGTACGAACATCAAAATACGCAAATGCCAGATTCCTTAATCGTGATGAGACCATGAGAGGTGCGCCATTGCTTTGGATATTTATCACGCTTTGCACTTCCTGCCAGGCGCAAACTGCCGTCGACTTCGTCTACGAGAGCAATGGTCTTGAGAACGATACCGTCAACGTAATTCAAAATGCCTCGTATTTGGATCATTTTTTTCAACGCCTTCGCGACGTGCGAAATGGAGGAGGGGGAAAAGTAGCCATCCTCCACATCGGTGATTCGCATATCCAGGGGGATTATCTGACCCAACCCATACGGGCACATCTTCAGAACGACTTCGGAAATGCTGGTCGAGGACTGATCGTTGCGGGCAAGGTGGCTGGAACAAATGAGGGCTATAACATTCGCACATCGTCTGATGTTGAGTGGCGTTCAAAGCGATGTGTACATCCTCAGAATCCCCTGCCCATCGGAGTCGGAGGAATAACGATCAGCACTTCACAACCCGGCAAGTTGTTCATCGGCATGGCCGATCCCGAAATCGATTACTCGTTTAACACCGTTACCCTCTTTTACGAAAACGACTCGCTGAGCTTCGATTTTGTCTTGAGGGATAGCGCCTCACGGCAACTCGCCATTATTCGGTCTGTCGCGGACGAACAGGGACCATACTATCAACGCACAAGGTTGCCAGGGCGGTTCGACAACGTGCAGCTCCAGCTTATAAAGGCTCGCGATTCACAATCGAAGGCAACAATCTTCGGAGTGTCGCTGGAAAACGACAATGCGGGCATCCTCTATCATTCGATCGGCGTAAACGGCGCCAAGTTCAAGCATTACAATGCCGCCCCGTTGTTCGCGAAGCAAACGGCCGCATTGCATCCCGAACTTATCATCGTATCGATGGGGACCAACGAAGCACTGGATTATCCCTATCTCGATCAAAACTTCTCCGATCATCTCAATGAACTTATCGGATCCCTCCAACAATACAACCCAGAAGCTCAGTTTATCCTCACCACTCCGCCGCCCGCCTTTCGACGAAAAAAAATGCATAATCCGGGATTGGAGTCTATTCGAGAAAGTATAATTCAATTTGCCGTTGAAAACGGATACGCGTTTTGGGATGTTTACAAAATACTGGGTGGATACGACGGCGCTGTCTTGCTGAAGGAACAAGGGCTTATGAAGCCCGATGGAATTCATTTCACCAAAGAGGGTTACAAATACCAGGCTGATCTTTTTTATCGCGCATTATCGAAAGGCTATAACGACTATGTTTTCCAGCTTCGACCCTGAACGGCTTTTCGAGCAATTCGTTTATCATTCAGACGCACCGCTGATATTCAATAGCGGATTCTTCCTTTTTATCTTTACAGCCTTCCTTTGGGTTTATGTCGCGTTGAGCAGCACTGATCGGCCCAAGATTATATGGGTTGTGTTGTTTTCACTCTATTTTTATTACAAGAGTAGCGGCGTTTACGTTCTGCTCCTCATCGCCGTGGTGTGCGCCGATTATTTCATCGCCGCATTGATACATCAATCAAGGCATCGATGGCAGCGAAAGTTGCTTGTGACGCTCACCCTCCTGCTCAACCTCGGCGTCCTCGCCTACTTCAAGTATGCGAACTTTCTCCTCGGGACGTTGTTTTCTGTCTCCGGCCAGGCAGGCGAGTTCGAACCACTCGACATCTTCTTGCCCGTTGGCG
>CAZIAG010000148.1:0-8673 GCA_964537375.1 uncultured Roseivirgaceae bacterium | reverse complement strand
AGCGGCGGTTGCCGTCGTTGATGCCTTCTACACGAAACTCCCTGCCAAGGTTGTCAAGGTTGATGGTCATCTCCCATTCGCTCCAACGGATCGCAGCTATTTTCTTCTTCGGACTCGTTCTTTCAAACGGATCATGCAACCAGATGGCATCGGGCATCACTTCCAGGCGCCAAACGCCGTCTTCGATGCGGTCAAGGAAGTAGGCTCCTGCTCCATTGTATTTCACGACGGGTGAATTGCCGAATCCTGCGATCCGCTCCAGCTTGTCCGGGTTTGCCGGAGTGGCTGATGTGTTGTTCGTGTAAATAAAGGCGGTCTCGGAACGCATCTCCGCCAGATCTTCCTCGTAGCTCACCCGGAAATTTCCGAAAGAAGTATTGTCAGGGAATTTACCGTAGTCGGCATACATGGGCACCTGGTGAAACACCTCTGAGGATATCATCAGGCTCAGTGCCTTTTGCGGAGCGTAAACCAGGTTCATGTAATGCGTACCGTATTCGGTGTTCACGTCTGCCATATACGTTGGGTCGTATGCAAAGTGCGTCGCAACCTGTATCCCGGCCGAACGAAAACTCCGGGCCATGGCGGGATAAATGTATGATCGGCCCACATCGGCAGCGTCGAATTCGTAAACCAGTTTCGCCGCCTTCCGGAACTTCGGGTGATCGGCGAACGGAATCTTGTACGAATCGACATTGGGCAGAAAGTTGCCACCCATTTCGTGACCCGCACCAAGTCCGGTCGGGTACCATTGAAATGTACCTCCCTGTATGTCCCCATTAAAGTATGCGTCCACCAGATGAATACTGTGGCTTATGTTGTAGAAGATCGGCTTCTTGCATCCGGTCTTGCGCATCGACTTTACCATTTTTTGAATGAACGCCGTCACTTTCGCGGGTTCCTCTCGGTGGTGAGGTTCGTTGCTAATTTCAAAAGCAACGATGGACGGATCATCCTTGTAGGCAATCTCCGTATAGCGATTCACGTGATTGAGGAACTGGAAGAGATAGCGCTCCTGCGCCGCTATAGCTGCCGGATTTGTAAGACACGGGTCCTTGCCGTACTTTTTCGAAAAGCCCGGTGTCGGATCATCGGGTTCGGGCCAGCCATTACCCCAGTAGGCGATGGGTGTGATGACGAAGTTCATTCCCCGTTCCTTCATTTTGGCCAGAGCATAATCAAACAGCCGTAAGTTTTCGTTATCAAGCAGGTTGCCGAGGGAATCGCTAATCTCCGTATCCCAGACATGAACGCGGAACAGATCGAGGCCCAGTCGCGCGAAATGATACACGTCGTTGTCAATCGCCTGCTCGACGGAGATATTCAAACGTTTCGCCGTGCGATAGGCATGCGCAAACATGGCAGTGTAGTTGATCCCGAATCCTTTCACCTCCTCCCCGTTATGTCCCCATCGCATGACGCCCGCTTTATCTACATAGACATCGCGGTTCTGGCGCTGGCCAAACAATGGTGTCCCAAACGCAATAGCCACGTAAATCAAGAAGGCCGCTCTAAAAAACTTCATCCCTCGTTTATTGTTTTAGTTCATACTCGTGTTTGATAAAATCAAATGACTCGGTTGCATTTCCTTCAAAATCGAAAAAGGTGTTGTTCTCCCATGAAGAGCCCTCGCCCCATTGATCTTTCAGTCCGGGCACGGAGAGCCAGGCCGGCTCCCAATAAATGATGCCACTACCTCCACCATCGATCACTTCCTGGGTGAGTTTGATCAGCATATTTAGCTGACCTTCCTTCGTGAATGGAAATCCATCGATTGGTGTATCGGATCCGAACAGGTTGTTGTAGTTATCCTTGGCTTCCATCGTCCATGGGTAGGCCGTTTCAAGGATCAAAACAGGTCGCTCGTATTTTGTCCGGAAGGTAGCTATGGATTGCGACAAAGCGTTCGGCGTTATCATCGTATGCCACAACGGGTAATAGGAGAATCCCACCATATCAAAGCCGCTCACTCCTCCCGTGCTCGTGATATTGTCGAACCACCATTCTACGTTCTTAGGATCAGCGACGTGCAAGATAATCTTCGTATCCACCGATGAAGATTTCTTCACGGCATTCACCGCGTCAATTGCTGTATTGATCACCTTGCCCAGTCGCGTCCATTGAGCATTGTCGCCACAAACGTTGCACGATGGAAACTCTGCGGGTGCGTTTGTATACAGCATCCCACAGTTGATCTCGTTACCGAGCTGCACCAGGTCCGGCATAAGGTTCCGGGCCTCCAGGTACGTGAGCACATTGAATGTGTATTCGAAAACGGAATCGATCAGCGCTTCCTCGGACGTAATCCCTTCCCAGGCCGCGGGAATTTCTTGCTTGCCCGGGTCGGCCCAATTGTCAGAATAATGAAAATCCAAAAGCACCTCCATCCCTTCTGCCCTGGCCAGGCCGATTGCTTTTTCCACGTCCAAGAGGTCGTTGTACATTGTTTCACCATCAGGTTCATACACCTCTTTGGTCCAGGTCGGTGTATGCCAGAGTCTCAGCCTGATAAGGTTGGTCCCCCTTGAAGCAAAAAGATGATAAGGACTGACCGGTTCGCCGTCGCGGTAAACGCCACCCTTATCGACAATCTGGTTGACATACGACAGGTCGGCACCAAAGTAAAAATTCTCCGGGGTACCCTTTTCTCTTTGCTGAACCGTCGGTTTATCCTCCTGGCATCGCAGCTGAAGAAATGCGAGTGCAAACAGGAAGAAAAAAGAGATGCGTTTCATAATCTTTATTCGCATACCATGCACAAATAAATAACAAAATCCCCGTCGTGGAATAAGCGGCTGCAACGCGGTGGCTACCGTTTGAATACTTTGACTCTGTAGGCAACGCCCGTAGTGACGATATCAGCAACATAAAGTCCGGCGCCAAAGCTACTCATGTCCCAGGTGTTTTCGTCCAATCGTTTCAGTGGCGCGTAAGCACCCATCGTCGAGATGACGCTGACCGACAGAACGGGATAATCGGCACTCACGCGCAAATGGTCACCAACCGGGTTCGGATAGACAGAAACACTTGTGTTCAGCACTTCAGCGGTAGAAGTGACTACGGTCGATTCGAGCGGGACATCGGTGAACAGCTTCGCACCCCCAGCCACAATCTCGATTGATTTCGTTGCGCCGGTCACCTCGATACTGTTCCCGTTTCCGTAGTAGTCATACCACAACCCGGTGTGCGGAAACTCAACATCCACGGTCTTCTTCTGTAACTCGAAGTTTACGACGATCACGGCGTTCATTTCATCCGTACCGGCCGGGTTTGCCACATAAGGCTGATTCTTCAAGATGACCTGTTTTATCAATGTGTTCCCGGTCGAGATGGTTGCATCGCCTGTTGTGAAGAGGTCGTACTCACGCCGCAGGCGGATCAGGTCGCGAGTATGGTCGAACAGCCATCGGCGGTGTGATTCATCCTGGTAATCCCAGCGAACCGGCTTTGCCGACACCCGGCATCCATCGTTGATCGATCCGTCGGGACAGTGGTTGATACTGTAGTCATATCCAAGTTCCCCGAACTGCCAAAGCATCTTCGGTCCCGGGATCGAGTAAAACAACGTACTCGCCGCCCGCACACGCGATAACCCGATCAACGAATCTTTTACGTTATAACCCGCCGTAGAATTTCCGTAGAGGATGTTCTTCAGCTGCAAACGCTCTTCATCATGACTTTCCATATAGGAAACCAAATGAGGAACGCTCCAGCCCCGTTGTTTGTAATAGGTGCCTGCGATATCGGTTCTTCCCTCCCACCCCATCGTCAATTCGTTAAAGGGCTCAGTCATCTTACCCCACAGCATCATGCCTTTCCCTTCCCCTGCGCGGTACTCTGCCAATTCTTTTTCTTCCTGATTCACGGAGAGGTGTTCGAGGATCACGTACGCGTCCGGAGTGTGCTCCCAAATCTTATCCGCCATCCGCTTGAGCAGCGCAATGCGTGACGCGTCGTAGGCCGACCACGCATCGGCATTCGAGGGGTTATTCGTTTGTGTGAATCCTTTGGAGAGGTCGAAGCGATATCCATCGACCTTGTATTCGTTCAACCAGTAGTAGTTCACCGTGTCCAGGTACTTCTTCGTATATTCACTTTCGTGGTTCATGTCGAAGAACACGTTGAACGGGTGACGTGCGGAAACATTAAACCATTTGTTATCCGCCTCTGGCCTCATGTTCACAAAGTCGAAGTCCAGCAATGCGTAGGCATTGGGAATATCCTGGTGGTTCATGGCGATGTCGAGGATCACGGCGATACCATTTTGATGACACGCGTCGATAAACTCTTTCAGTTTATTCTTCGGTCCATACGCTTTATCAGGAGCAAACATAAATGTCGGATTGTAGCCCCAGCTGTCGTTTCCGTTGAACTCCATAATCGGCATGAGCTCCACTGCGTTCACGCCGAGACGTTTGAGATAGCCAATCGTATCGATCAGGTTCTGGTAAGTACCTTCACCGAGGAAGTCGCGAACCAGCAATTCATAGATTACAAGTTCTTCCCTGGCCGGTTTTTCGAAGTCCGTCACGACCCAGTTGTAAGGTTCCTGTCCCGTCTGTAAAACCGCGAGCCGGTTGAAGTACCATTGTTCGGAAAAAGCCGCTGACGGAAATGGTTTCAGGCTCGGATAAACAGACTGGGGGATGTATTGGTCATCGGGATCGAGAATTTTGTCCGCATAGGGATCGGCAATCTTCAGCGACTCATCCACCAGGTATTGAAATGCATATTCTTCATTCGGTGTCAGTCCGTTGATCTCGAGCCAGAAGTGTTCGCCGTCCTGTTTCATCTGAAAGTCGGGGTCGATCGTCCATTCGTTGAAGTCGCCCAGGACGTAGACCGAACTCTTCCCTGGAGCCCAGAGGCTCAGGGTGACTTTTGTCGGGTCCGCATCGTAGTTGATGCCATCAACAATACCCACCGGTCGCGGTTCCGATGCAGTTGCCGTCCGCGGCACGTACGTGAAGGACGCGGTCTTGGTTTCTGTGCCATTGTCCGCTTCGGCGATTACCTCCACCGATCCAGAGCTTTCCGTCACGGTATGGCTGTGCGCCAATTCGGTAACCATCCCAGGCGATGAGGCGATTACGTCGTTCCCAATTCTAAGCGATATCTCCGCCGGTTCGTTGGTATTCACCTCAATATCGATCACCTCGTACAGGTTTACGAAAAAGCTTTTAGAGGTTGGCGACGAGAACGTGATGGTGAATGACTCCGTGAATTCGATAAACAAGTCCTTGGTTTGGCCATTTGACCAGTCTCTTCCCTTGAGCAGCACCCCTACCGTTGAAATTTCGGATGCAGGTCGGTTGAAAAACTCTGTCGCGGTGAGGGTGATAAAATAGATGTTCGGGTCTGATCCTGACCGCGTCACCTTGGCGGCGTTCTGGGCATCGGTCGCGGGATTGACGTTGGTTGGCGCATTGACATCGTTGGCGCCATTCTCCAGCCAGGCCCAAAGCCAGACGTCATTGAGGTTCCTGCTGGCAAAGTCGCTACCCGTTACGTCGAACGTGATCGTCACCGGCGCAGATGGAGAAGGTACCGCCGGGTCCGTGGTAACCGTTTGGGCGGAGGTCTTGAAAGAGATCGCCACGACAAGAAAAAGAATCAGCCTGGTCGCCATGTATCAAAATTTAACGCTAAAAGTAAAACGAGGCTGTAGCTCGGATGAACAACAGCCTCGATTTTACAAAAGAACAGATTCGTTTAGTTCAGGAACAGGTATTCCCCTGTCAGAGAATTAAACGTGACAAAGTACTTTCCAGCCTTCGCGGGAATATTCGCACCGCCTTGAACCGCACGGCCCTCGGGGAAAGGCGATGCGCCCCAGTTGACAGCCCAGTCGTCATCGGCGCGGAATTTCGCCTCACCGTCAGTAATCGTCAATATTTTCGACCACTTGTATGCATTCGCCGGGTTTTGGATCAAGTCCATATCGGGACCATCCCAACTGTTTGGTGTCGCTGTACCGATCAATCCCACGGAAGCATAAGGAGCCGAGTTAGCCGTTGGTCCGAACATAAATTCTCCCGAAGCATCATTGAACCAAACGAAATAGGTGCCCGCAACCGCGATCGGAATATTCGGCCCATTTGCCGTCCCGTAACCAGATGGAAAGCTTGTAGAGCCCCAGTTAACACCCCAGTCTCCGGCCTTTCTGAACTTTACTTCACCCTCCACCAGATCTACCGTACCGGTCCATACGTGGGGATCATTCGGATCCTGGGTCAGCTCCGTGTCGCCATCCCAACCGTGAGCCGTGGCGCTTCCAATGACTCCGATGCTGGCGAACGTGTTTGTAATTGCCGTAATGTTGTATTCACCGGTTGCGTCGTTAAAGTCGATCTTGTAATAACCATCACTCGGAATCGGGATGTTCGGACCATCCTGCGTACCGGTTCCGGACGGGAATGCATCTGCACCCCAATTCACTGCCCAATCATCGCCAGCACGGAACTTCATCGCTCCGGCTTTCAGATAGGTCGTCAACGTCCAGGAGTACTTGTCGATGCCTTCCGGGTCTGCCAGGTGCATATCCGTATCAATCGACCAAGTGGGATCGGCCGTTGCGTCACCAATGATACCGATCGTGCAATGATTACCACAGTTGCTCAAGCGATAAGGTGTCACCGTACGCGTAATGGCCGCCGAGTACAACGGGTCATCTTCGTGGTTGTTGATCGACGACTTCACGCGAAGCATGACGGTGGCCTCCTGAAACGCCGGCAGTCCAAGTGCCAGCACAGCATCGTTCATTTGCTTTACCGTAACCGTGAGGCTGCGTTGCTGTGCTCCTTCCAAGCCTTCAACCGTCGCCACCACTTTCGGTTCCGTGAAATCCTCATCAGCGGCGACTTCCAGTTCATACCGTACGGACACGTGAATTCCGTAGTCGGCGTTAGTCCAGACAAAGGTTTCGTATTCGTCAGCTTCGTCCTCGGGCGTAAATACGACCGGATCAGCTGTCGCCGGGCTGGTCAACGCCGGAGCCACAAAAGTCGTGGGATCGTTGAGTACCGCCTTGACGCCATCTTCCTCGCAAGCCACACCAATCAACAGGGCGGCGATCAACAGCTTTCCTTTAGAGAATATTCTTAATGCTTTCATAACTCAGATTTTTCCCGTTTTAATAGCCATCGTTTTGT
This sequence comes from uncultured Roseivirgaceae bacterium, assembly GCA_964537375.1. GTDB lineage: Bacteria > Bacteroidota > Bacteroidia > Cytophagales > Cyclobacteriaceae > Chryseosolibacter. Next base: position 1,522 of record CAZIAG010000148.1, on the reverse strand, counting down.
TTCAGAGTCGGATTGGCTGCGATGTCCGAACTCGGGATTGGGAAAAGGTCCCTGAACGATTCGGTTGCTGCACCTTCCGGCACGTTGCCTTTCCAGGGCCACAGGTAGTCGCCACCGGTAAAGAGACCATAACGAATCAGGTCGGTGCGGCGATGTCCTTCCCAGTATAGTTCGCGTGCGCGCTCGTCCAGAATAAACTGCAACGTCAGGTCGCCGGTGGTGATATTACCAGAAGCGTCGCCATAGGCCCGCTCGCGAATATCATTCACATAATTCAAAGCCTGGCCGTTGCTTCCACCCGCTCCACCACGCAGTACAGCCTCTGCATACATGAGGTATGCATCAGCAAGGCGGAACATTGGATAGTCGGTATCAACAAAGTCAGGGTGCGGGTTCGCCGGCATCGATCCGTCGAGTTTCCGGTTCCTGAACTTGGTCATCGTGTAGCCGTCAGTGAAGACGCCGATGTCGTCGATCTCCTTTTTGTGACCAGTCGTAAAGAACAGGGCACGGCGATCGGTATTGCCAGTGATGTCGGCAAACAGGTCGACAAATGCCGACGTAGTGCGAATACCGCTCCAGGGATTGTTCACGCCGAAGACGCCCATGGGATCCATCTCTGCACTGATCGGACCGTGGATCAAATACACCATTCCACCGTAAGTCTGCGTACGCTGACCGTCATAGGTAAAGGGCAGGATGATCTCCGGGCTCGTGTGATTGTCAGCTACGAAGTTGTGTCGATACGCCAGATCCGGATTTGCATTGGCCGACAAGGAATACGCGTCCGTAGCAAAGAGTTTGTTCAACGCCGTAATGGCTTCAGTGTACTTCGGTTGCCCGATGTACACCTCGGCGTTCAAGTAGAGCTTCGCTTGCAGCATCCAGAGTGCGCCTTTGTCGGCTCTGCCATACTCGAACTTCGGGTCGCCCATCTGTGACTCGAGTTCGGTCAGTTCTCCTTCGATATAGTTGAAGAGATCGGCGCGCTGTATTTGCGGCGGGAAATACGATCCCGGCCTATCGGCCTCGGTCACAAAAGGAGGATTACCAAAAAGGTCGATCGCATGCCAGTAAGCCAGGGCACGAAGATAGCGCGCCTCGGCCTGGAAGCGCTGAACCTCCGCGTCTTCATGTCCTTCCGTTACACGAATGTATTCGTTGCACAATGCCACCGTATACATGATCCGCGAATACATCGAAGCGATGAACACGTCGTTCGGAGTCCAGGTGTGCCAATGAAAATCCTTAATCGTCTGGTCGTTCCAGGAGATCACCGCTTCGTCAGTGGTGAGTTCCTGGCAATTCCAGTATGCTCTCAGGTAGGTTCCGAAACCTTCGTCAATTCCGGCGATGTCGGAGTTTCCGGCGGGACCCTGCTGGCCACTGATGGCGAAGGATGCGTATAATTTGGCGAGACCTCTTTTGTAGTCCGCGACCGTCTTGTAGATGGTGTTTGCAGTCACCACCTTGTCGCCAAGAGGTTCAGGATCGAGATCACCGAGGCAGGATGTCAGCAACA
>CAZIAG010000147.1:4991-8694 GCA_964537375.1 uncultured Roseivirgaceae bacterium | reverse complement strand
TATGGCCAAATGACTGCCGGATCGTACATGTACATTGGTCCGCAGGGAATTGTCCATGGCACCACGATCACCATTCTGAACGCAGGCCGAAAGATCGACAAGTCCGGCGACTTGCGGGGTAAGCTTTTCGTTTCCTCAGGGTTGGGTGGAATGAGTGGCGCTCAACCGAAAGCTGCGCGCATCGCAGGCTGTGTTTCTGTCGTGGCCGAAGTTAACCCGCTGGCGGTAGAGAAGCGTCATGCACAAGGGTGGGTTGATGAGGTGATCAACGAACCAGGCGCCCTGGTGCAACGCGTAAAGAGAGCGGTAAGCCAAAAAGAAGTTGTTTCCATCGGTTACCTGGGTAACGTGGTGGATGTGTGGGAGACATTTTTCGAGAACGATATACGCGTCGACATGGGTTCTGACCAGACTTCCCTTCACAATCCCTGGGCGGGAGGATACTACCCGGCGGGTTTGTCCTTCGACGAAGCCAACAGGCTTATGTCGTCCGATCCGGCGTTGTTCCGTGAGAAGGTGAGAGAATCACTTCGGCGACAAACTGCTGCGATCAACAAACATACTGCGCGGGGTACGTACTTTTTCGACTACGGCAATGCCTTCCTTCTTGAAGCGTCGCGGGCCGGTGCCGACATCATGGCCGAAGACGGGATAAACTTCCGGTATCCTTCGTACGTACAAGACATCATGGGGCCCATGTGTTTCGATTTCGGGTTCGGCCCGTTCCGTTGGGTATGTGCCAGCGGCAAGCCCGAAGACCTGCACGCCACTGATGCGATTGCATTGAAAGTCCTTGAAGAAATAGCGGCGGATGCCCCAGCCGAAATACAAGGTCAGCTGTCTGATAATATAACTTGGATAAGACAGGCACGGGAAAACAAGTTGGTGGTGGGTTCGCAGGCGAGAATCCTTTATGCCGATGCCGAGGGAAGAATACGCATTGCGCGTGCCATCAACGCCGCGATACGAAGCGGGAAGATCGGTCCGGTTGTGCTTGGACGTGACCATCACGACGTATCCGGCACAGACAGTCCGTATCGTGAGACCTCCAATATTTACGATGGGTCGCGGTTCACGGCCGATATGGCTATACACAATGTCATCGGCGATTCATTCCGCGGCGCTACCTGGGTTTCCATCCACAATGGGGGAGGAGTAGGCTGGGGGGAGGTCATCAACGGAGGATTTGGTATGGTATTGGATGGAAGCACACAAGCAGACCGAAACCTGGAGCGCATGTTGTTTTTTGATGTTCACAACGGACTGGCTCGTCGAGCCTGGGCGCGAAACCCGAATGCGTTGTTCACGATTCAGCGCCAGCAGCAGCGTTCCGAAAACCTTCAGGTGACGCTGCCCAACGCCGTTAACGGCGATCTGTTGGAAAGTATTGTCACCTGACGCGATTTTCCCTGACCTTGGAAAGTTAACCAATACCTATATGCTGATAAAACAATTGAATCTGAGAACGTTTTTGGTCGCATGCGCATTTTTTGCGGCAACAGCTTCCTTGGCGCAGACGGCCCAGGGGAGCCTGGTTGTAGGAGGCGAATTGCAATTTTTTTCAAGTTCCTATGAAGTTAATTCCGACATCAAGCAGAGCGGTATTCTCTTCAATCCTTCAGCTGGTTATTTTATCCAGGATAACCTGGCCGTCGGACTTGCCTTGAGGATAGGTAGCAATACCAACGACAATGGGGCGACGAAGACGGTCGAAAATACGTTCGGGCTTGGACCGGTGGTTCGGTATTACAAGTTCACTTCGAACGAGGACTTTGCATTTTTTGGGCAAGCCGTACTCTTTTTTAATTCCGAAAAGGAGGACATGACACCCGGTGGCGAAACAAAGGGCAGTGAGATCTCATTTGATGTGAGTCCCGGGTTCGCCTGGTTCTTTACTGACCATTGGTCCGTGGAGTTTTCCGTCCCGCTCCTGCGGTATATCAGCCGCGATCCCAACAAGGATGCCGACAATGACAAAGTAAATTCCTTTATATTTAACGTCAGTAGCCTGAATCCTTCGTTGGGCTTCCGCTACTATTTGGGCAACTAGAACAAACTAAAACCATGAATATGAAAAGAGCAACCCTAATAGCGTGCCTCTGCGTCTTCCTGATCGGAGCCCAGCAGGCTAGTGCACAGGTCGAGCTGGCCATTGGCGTAAAGGGCGGTCCCAACTTCGCCAAAATCAACACCGATGCTTCGGCCATGGAGAACTACAAGAACAGGACCGGCTTCCACGGAGGTGCATTTGTACTCATCAAGGCGACCAAGATTGGAATCCAGCCGGAGATCATTTTCTCACAGCAAGGATCAAAGGTGGAGATCAACAGCCAGGAGTTGGAATCGAACTTCAGCTACGTGAATATTCCCATCATGCTTAAGCTCTACACGGTGGCGGGTATCAACATTCAGGCAGGGCCCCAGTTTGGCTTTGTGAACAATGCTGAGGCACCCGTTTTTGATGAAGTGGACCAGGAGTGGACGGTAATGGATGTGAAGAACCGCGCCAAGAATTCCGACATCACGCTCGGTCTTGGCCTGGGCTGGGATTTACCGTTTGGCCTCACCATCGATGCCCGCTACAACCTCGGTCTGTCCAAGATCTACGATCAGGCTCCTTCGCAACAGACCGAAGACGCCAAGAATCAGGTGATCCAGGTCTCAGTTGGGTATAAGCTCTTCAAGCTCGGCAAATAGCCGGGATCAGTCACACGTAATTAAAGGAGGACACGTTGTCCTCCTTTTTTGTTTCATGCCGGGAAAACGCGCTGCGCTGTTTGTCTTCTGTACAGGCCGGTAATCCGGTTCATTTGATCTTCAACTAATAAAACCTGTCATGAAACACACAGCAAAAATTTTTGTCGCCGCACTCGTATTGTGTGCGTCTTCATCGGCTTTCGCTCAGCTCTTTATGCCCAAGGGCTCGGTCATAGGCGGTGGTGGCATAGCATTCTCGTCGGAAACGGAAAAGGTAGAGGACGAGCTTTATGGTTATGAGGAAAAGATAACCACCTTCGCCTTCAACCCGGAGGGAATGTACTTTGTCATCGACAACCTCGGAGTAGGGGCGATGCTATCGTTCGAAAACACGAAGCGCACCGAAGATGATTATGAACAAAAAGGCTCGACGTTCGCATTTATGCCAATGGTGCGTTACTATTTTGGCGAAGGACCGTTTGTACAGGCAGCCTATGGCTTCGGATCTTCCAAGACCAATACCGACTATGGCGGTTCCGTTGTCGAAAACAAAATAAAGATTAGCGGATTTGAATTTGGACCGGGCTACTCGGTGCGCATTACGGAAAGCATTCTCTTTGAGCCAATGATCGGGTACCGGGCTGTAAAAAATACGCCCGTTGAAACCGAGGCTTTTGAACAGAAGACTTCGGGATTCTTTATTCGCGTTGGTTTCACGATGATTCTTGTAACCAAATAGAGGGTCAAATGGGAAGCAGAAGGCCGGGTTCGCCCGGCTTTCTCTTTTTTGTAGTTCGTGACACAGATTCCAAGCCCCGAATTTCAGGCCCAAGCTTGCCTCGATGTAGCGAAGCGTAGTCGTGACGTGTTCCACATGTCACTGACAAAAAGCTGAATGCCCAAGGGTAGGATACCATACCAAAATTTGTCGTAAAATGCCGTAAAGGTATGAATGCGACACCTTGAAGGGCCCGTGAACCGTTCGATCGAATCGTGATCCGATCTT
>CAZIAG010000147.1:4197-4981 GCA_964537375.1 uncultured Roseivirgaceae bacterium | reverse complement strand
GGTACGTGAAGGGCCCTAACAGCCGTTGGTCTCCAGGTTTCGTGGGGGCTTTCGCGGTTATTTTGACAGGCCCCCGGCTCTATGCTTTGAAGTGGTCGTGAGGTCCAATCCCTGGCTCTATTCCGCTCGAACTAGGCCTCGACCCGAATCAAAAAATAGTTCTTTTTGCCTTTTTGCGTCAGGAGGTATTTGCCCTGAAGAAGGGGATAGTCGGGTTTTGCATTTGCGTCGGCGACCTTTTCCTTGTTGATACCGACTCCACCTCCCTGGATCATCTTTCTGGCTTCGCCCTTTGACGAGAAGATAACTCCTTTCGAAACCACCGACAAAAGGTCGGTTACCGTTGTTGCCGAAGCGAATTCGGAACGGGATATCGAAACCTGGGGCACACCTTCGAATACGGAAAGCAGTGTATCTTCATCCAGGCTCTGCAGCTCTTCCGTGGTCGATTGACCGAAAAGAATTCTTGATGCCCGCACGGCCATTTCATAGTCATCCGCGGAATGGACCCGTATGGTGATATCCCTGGCCAACGCTTCCTGGAGAAGTCTGTTCTGTGGAGCCTGTCGATGCCGATTGATGAAGTCTTCAATCGTGGGCCGATCGAGCATGGTGAAGATCCGGATGTAGTTTTCTGCATCCTCATCCGAAGTATTTAACCAGTACTGGTAAAACTTATATGGCGATGTTTTCTTCGGATCCAACCAGACATTTCCTCCTTCGGTCTTGCCGAACTTGGTGCCATCGGCCTTGGTGATCAGTTTCGTCGTGAGAGCAAAGGCTT
>CAZIAG010000147.1:0-4187 GCA_964537375.1 uncultured Roseivirgaceae bacterium | reverse complement strand
TTCCGGCGAATAAGTTCCGTGCCCGTTACAATAATTCCCAATTGATCCGATCCGCCCCTCTGGAGCTTACAATTCTTGTTCTTGTATAGCCAATAGAAGTCGTAACCCTGCACCAACTGGTAGGTGAATTCGGTGAACGATAATCCGCTTTCCAGGCGTTTCTGTACCGAGTCCTTCGCCATCATGTAGTTCACCGTGATGTGCTTTCCCACGTCACGTATGAAGTCGAGGAAGCGGAACTCCTTGAACCAATCGTAATTGTTGACCATCTCCGCGGCGTTCTTCCCACTAAAGTCGAGGAATTTTTGAAGCTGTTGTTTTACGCAGGATTCATTGTGGCGCAGGACCTCTTCCGAAAGGAGGTTGCGTTCCGCGGATTTTCCGGAAGGGTCGCCCACCATACCGGTGGCGCCACCCACGAGGGCAAAGGGCTTGTGACCCGCTTCCTGAAAATGCAACAGCGTCATCACCTGGACCAAATGGCCCACGTGAAGGGAATCAGCGGTTGGATCGAATCCTATATAGCCAGCTGTAGGTTCTTTTGCCAACAGTTCTTCGGTACCCGGCATGATGTCGTGCAGCATTCCCCGCCACCTGAGTTCTTCAACGAAATTCTTCTGGAGCATTCGCGGATTATTTTTCCCCGCAAATATAGGAAAGCCGTCGACTTCCGGACCGATGAAATCAAATCGGTGATATTCTCATGCGGGTATACGCTGGACCAAAGGTGCCTTTTTCAACCTGGCGTCGCGATCCATGCTGCAGATATCGCGGAGGTTACCGGTCATCAGGTCGAAATACCAGCCGTGCAACCGCGGCGAGTCACGCCGCTGCCAGGCCTCGCGGATGCAAGGGAGTTGTGCCAGGTTTTGTACCTGCAACTCGATGTTGAGCTCCGCCAGGCATCGCTCCCGCTGTTCCAGGGGAAGGCCGATCAATTGGTCGCGGCGACTTTCATACAACGTCTTCACATTTTCCAGCCAGTGTCCAAGATGTGCGCCCAACTCGGCTTCCTGGATAATCTGACGGATTCCGCTGCAATGGCTGTAACCGCAAACGACGATATGTTGAACCCGGGCATTTAGCACGGCGTCCTCCAGCAGCGCCATCATGCCTATGTCGTCAGGTCTCACCTGCGAACAAATATTCCGGCACACGAGGAGTTCGCCAGGTTCCGTGTTCGTCAATTCCTCGACGGGAACCAGGTGATCTGACGAACCAATCCAAAGAATCTCCGGGGTGTGCATGGAGGCGAGCTTGACAAAGTATTCCCTGTCAAGGCTGAGTTTTTCCTGTGCCCAGGCTTTCGCTTCCAAAAAGGTTTCTTCCTTGAACGTCATGCCTTAAAGATTGGGTTAAACGAACGAACGGATTGCTTTAGTTCAATCGTGATATTCCGATTCCTCGATGATTCACGAAAGTCGTTGATCGTTTCCAGGATATCCTGGTCAATGAACGCCGACCGCGATCCATCGATCACTACCCGGCTGCCGTCGGGTATCTGATAAAAGGTTTTTCTCAACAACGCTTTATTGAGGAAGGACACATCCTTCGTCAGTCTTATCAGGTAACTTCCATTTTCGTTCACCGTGAAAAGTGCACGATGGAAATTGGCCCTCAACACAAAGAGCAGTCCTACGAGAATACCGATAACGATGCCGACGAGCAGATCGGTCATCAGAATGGCAACGATTGTGACGGAGAACGGGAGGAACTGGTCTTTACCCTTGCGATAAACGGTCACAAATACGCTGGGCTTTGCCAATTTGTATCCCACGGTCAGGAGAATGGCGGCCAACGACGCCAATGGAATGCGGTTCAAGAGGTCGGGTATCAACAGCACGGTGGCCAGCAAGAGGAATCCGTGAATGACACTTGACGCTTTCGTCTTAGCGCCCGCTGTGATGTTGGCTGAACTGCGAACGATAACGGCAGTGATTGGTAGACCGCCGATCAATCCGCTCACCATGTTGCCGATCCCCTGGGCGCGCAATTCCCTGTTGGGTGGTGTGATACGTTTGTATGGATCGAGCTTGTCAACCGCTTCGATGCTCAGCAAACTTTCGAGGCTGGCCACGATGCCAATCGTGAGGCCTGTTCGCCAGACCTCCGGTCGAAGCAATCCTGCGAAATCGGGGAAGGTAAATTGCCCGAAGAAAGACGGCAAATCTCCCGCGATCGGCAGGGTAACGAGGTGATCACCACTGACCGCGATCGCTGGTGAAGCAATACGCAAGATCTCGCTGACCGCAACGCCCGCCATAACCGCCACCAGTGGTCCAGGCAACACTTTGGCAAAACGCTTTTCTCTGAACCGCGGCATATCCCAAAGCAACAGGATCGCCAGGGTGACGCCCGCAATCAGGAGTGCACCCACGTGAGGATTGGTTACGGCATCGATGATGGTGGTCAACACATTGGACTCACCGGATTGAATGAGGCTCTCGTCCGTTTCTGCATTCCTGTCATAACCGAATGCATGGGGGACCTGGTTAAGGATCAGGATAATTCCGATGGCCGCCAGCATTCCCTTGATAACGGATGATGGGAAATAGTTTCCGATGGTCCCCGCTTTCAGGATACTCATCACGAGTTGAATGAGCCCGCCGAGGAATACCGCGACAAGGAACAATCGGAAGTCTCCCAACGACGTGATGGCGGCCAGGACGATTGTGGTGAGTCCGGCCGCCGGGCCACTAACGCTTAACGATGATGCACTCAGCGCTCCAATGACCAGGCCACCTACAATGCCCGAGATCACGCCGGCAAACAGGGGAGCCCCTGACGCCAACGCGATACCCAGACATAACGGAAGGGCTACCAGAAATACGACAATCCCTGACGGAATATCGTGTCGAAGGTTCTTTAATGGATGAAAGTGATCTGCAACGTTACGCTCGTCCATCTTCCGCTACCGTTGATTTGCCATTCTGCACCTGATAGATAAGAGGCAACGCGCCCGTGCTGTCCATCGTAACCCCCAGGTCTTTGATAAGTCCTGTCTTGAGACTGTAAACCCATCCGTGGATCGTCGGGGCGTTTCGCTCATGCCACGCATTTTGAATGATGGTGGTTTTGCTGAGGTCGAGTACCTGCTCCATAACATTCAGTTCGACGAAACGATCGAACCTTGCTTGTCGGTCTTCGATTGCATCCAATTCATTTTGGTGAAGTCGGTACACATCCTTGATAAACCGGAGCCAGTTGTCCACCAGCCCCAGCTGTTCGTTCTTCATGGCAGCGTCGACCCCACCGCAGCCGTAGTGGCCACACACGATTACGTGTTTTACCCTGAGAATATTCACTGCGTAATCGAGCACACTCAGCAAGTTCATATCTGAGTGGACGACCATATTGGCGATGTTGCGATGGACGAACACCTCGCCTGATTTCGTGTTGGTAATCTCGTTCGCCGGCACGCGACTGTCAGAGCATCCGATCCAAAGGAATTGGGGGCTCTGTCGTGCCGATAAGCGTTCAAAAAATTGAGGATCTTCCTGTAGTTTGTTTCGTACCCACGTCCTGTTTCCGTCGAGGAGTGATTGATATAGCTTCATTGGTTGTGCGATAGATGGTTGTCCGTTTTAAGGTGATTCCTTGTACCAGCCTCTCAACGTAAACAGCGGGTACAATGCCTTAAATCGGGTTGTGACAATAGAATAGGAGAGCGGTAGCGTGTGCGCTATACGCCATGGATCAGGAATCCTAACCCAGAACCGGACAGGCTTCGGGAGGTGGCGTTACTTTGTCGGCAACGTGTGGAGAATGCGGTGGAATGCCGTGATTCCATTTTCGCAGGTGCGAGAGAACATACAGCATCGAGTCGGTGGCGTGAACGGGAGAAATAAATACTTCATCCAGGGGGGTCTTACCTTCTTCGCGATGGTCATCACCGAGGTCGCGTTCCTCTTCCATGCCGACGTTCAGGATGAGTTCGGCGATATGTTGAGCCATCTCCCGGTCGAGGTCAAGTTCAAATATCTTGACTTCCGAAACGAAGAAGCCCATGTTCAGGAAGGTGGCGGCCGTGAAAACGGTAAACACCTTGCTGAGGATATTTGAACGGATAAATTTCATGGTCTAAAATTACGCGAAATCTTCAGAAATTGTTGCGAAATATAGTTATTGCGGCCGTATTAACGGATAAAAATCCAAATAGCCGTTTCAAGTGCCCACCGCATGGGTGG
>CAZIAG010000146.1:0-8701 GCA_964537375.1 uncultured Roseivirgaceae bacterium | reverse complement strand
ACGGGGCGGCATTTACTTACGTAGACGGCGACCTGGCCGATGCCCGCATTTGCGCCACCCGTTATGCCGAGGAGTACGAGGAACGGATCGTCGAAAGCAGCAGCGCCGGGCTGAGTTGACGCAGCCTTTTGACGGTCCACGTACAAAACGCAACCTCGCTGACCGAGCGAATTCAACGTCACCCTCTCTTTAGCGTGCGTTACCTTAGCGCCCGAAGTCCACATCGTCTATGTGCCCTATGTGCCTATGCGGCCCAGGAACACCATCCATGACCAATGAGCAAAAGCAAGTGAACATGCTTTGCCATCTGGCCGGCCACTGAAGTGATGGCAAGCAGCACGAGGAGAAGTAGGATGATTGCTTTCGCGTTTGTTACGACGCGAAGGCGGCACTCGGCTACGCCAGGGAAATATCGCGCGTCGCCTGCTTACTTTCTCGTTGACGCGATAAAAAGCCGATGAAGATTAAAGCCAACTGCAGAGCCATGGTTGCTATTGCTGCTGTGAATTCCATAATATGCGTTTGAAGCAATACGGGATAAATAATTTAGTCCAAAACCTCGGGGGACGGGATTCAGAGCAGACCACAGGCATTCTAAGCCGATATCCCGGCATTCCGGGCTTTAAGTGGCATGGAGTGTGATCCTGGCGCTCGCCAATGATCTATAATCATTTGGTTTTCAATTTAATAACCGGTACTAATTCGAGGGGAAAATCAATGAATAGGCGGCAGCTTCTCATTAAAACAACCTGCATACGCCATTCCCATGTGGGGAAGAATTGGGCAGCTCGGTCAATCCCTCACTTCATCTCGCCCAACTTGACAATGAGTTCGTCGACTGATGAATGGTCCTCGGCCGGTGTGAGTTCCTTGTATTTACTAAGCACCTCTGTCGCCTGGGCAAATTCGCGAATCATCGCCAGGGTGATGCCAAGGTTGAAATAACAGTTCGAGAACTGGGGCTCGATGTTAATGGAGATTTCGTAATGCAATCGGGCCAACGCCAGGTTACCCATCTCCGCATAGAGGTTCGCCAGATTATAGTGGGCTTCGTGGTGGCGCGGATCGTGTTTGAGGGATAACGTCAGGCAGTCTATTGCTTTCGCGTAGTTGCCGTCCTGCGATTCGAGGATGCCCAGGTTGCAATATGCATCCGCAATGCAATCACCTTCTGTGATAGCCTTCAGGTAACGCTGCCGGGCGGCGGCGCGTTCGCCTTGTTCATCCAGGAGCAGGGCTTCCTCGAATAGGGATAATTGGTTCAGCCTGACAACCTTTCCACCCGCAAAAAGGTTAAGCTGGGCTTTGTCATCCTTGCCCTTGCGTGCGCTGACCCGCTGGAGACCGAACTTCTCCGGCGGATGGTTGGCGGTAAACTGGATGATCTTGGCCATACCACAAAGGTAAGGCAATAAACGCTAAAATTCGGAGGCTATGAACTTGAATACAGCTGATTTTCTTTAGCTCGCTTTTCGTTTCCTGGTGGTCTTCTCTTTGGCTTCTGCCTTGCGCGAGTCCCCCTTTGCCTTTTCCATTGGCTTCTTTTTGGCGGCGTCGATACTGGCCTTGAGTGCAGTCATAATGTCCACCACTTCCGGGGTCTCCTCTTCCCTGACCACGATCTCCTTGCCTTCGATCTTCGCATCGATTATGGATTTCAATTTGTCGTAGTAGTGATCTTTCATCTCGATGCTCTCGAATTTCCTGGTCATCGAGTCCACCAGTGTGCGGGCCAGTTTCAACTGTTCCTTGTCTGCCTTCACCTCGCGAAGCTGGGGGACATCCTTCATACTGCGCACCTCGTGCGGGTAACGCAGTCGATACATGACAATACCGCCATCCATCGGTGCCAATAGCAGCGGTGTCTCCCGGTCTCTCAACACCACCTTACCAACGGCAATCCTTCCGCTTTGTTTTAATGTCTCCGAGAGCAGTCCGTATGTTTTCGCAGCTACGTCACCATCCGGCCCAATAAAGTAGGGCGCCTCGAACAAGGTTGGATGCACTTCTTCGGCATCGACAAAACCCTCGATCTCGATAACCTTTTCGCTCTTGAGCTTTACCTTTTCAAAGTCTTCCGGCTCAATGATTACGTATTGCCCGGGCTCATATTGATATCCCTTAACGATGTCCTCATTTTTCAGAACCTCACCGGTCACCTTGTCTTTCTTTTCATAAGCGACAGGGTTGTGCCCATTCCTGGAGAGCAGGTTAAAGCTGATCGACTGGCCGGTGTCAATCGCGTTGTATATTCGAATCGGGATGGTTACCAAGGAGAACTGAATATGGCCTTTCCAGATTGCGCGCATAGTTGAAATTTTAGATCAAAAAATGAACAGACGGCAGCTAAGTTATTGAAAATGTAGTCGTTTTCAAACCGGGCAACATTTTTTTGCCGGGCCGAATGCTTCCACCACTTTACTTCTGGTAAAAATGCAGTGCCGCCTAAGCAAAGTCCACTGTGCATGCATGATGATGGAACGCGACGAGCGCATTTGGTTTGTTCTCGCTAACTTGGTGGAGATTTGATCCGTGAAGTCCGGACAACCTTGCTGTATGTTTGCGCGCCTGGTGTTTGTTATCCTTGCAATTGTGGCATTGACGGATTGTTGCGCACAAGACCGCCAACTCCGTCCGGAGCAGCTTTATGAGATGGCTGAGCATCGCCATAACGCAAGCAAGTTCAGCGAAGCGATCGCTCTTCTGAATGAATGCCTCCGCGCCAGCCCCGGATACATGGAAGCCTATACGCTGCGGGCGGCGGCCAGGGAGCAACTAAACGATCTTGACGGCGCTTTGGTTGACTACAGCATTTACCTGGAGCAATTTCCCGAGCATATCGACGTGTTACTTGGCCGGGCTGTTGTGCGATACAAGTTGGGCTTTTACGAGCAGGCACGCGAAGACCTTTTGGCACTACTGAAGTTGCCGGAGCCCACCGAAACGAATTCTCTCTACTTCAAGAAGGGTGCCTCGATCAACGACCGTCAACCTGTCGTCACCACGACGGGGGGTGGCCATCGATCGCATGTGTTCAACTATCTGGGACTGGTTGAATGGAAACTGAATAATCTTTCCCGGGCGATTACTTATTTCGACAGCGCGATCCGCCTAAACAGGCTTGATCCCGACTACTTCGTCAATCGCGGACTTGTTCGCCAAGCCCTAAACGACGAGAACGCCATTGTCGATTTTGAACATGCGTTGCGGCTCGATCCACAACATACGCTTGCCAGCCACAACCGCGACGCATGGCTGGCACAACACGGTACCTCGATGTCTACCGAGGAGCGACTGACAAAAACCATCGAATCCGATCCAACCATCCTCTACCCTTATCTCGAACGCGCCCAGGAACGCTATGCAAAAGGAAATTATCGCGGCGCCCTCGCTGATTACAACACGGCATTGTCCATCGACAGTACGTCGGCCAACATCTGGCTTGGGCGTGGTTTAGCGCGTGAAAAACTCAATGATCTTGGCGGTGCATTTTCGGATTATACGTCAGCTATCGATTTGGCCCCAGCCTTTGCAAAAGGATGGCTGAACCGCGGGAATATTCTGTTCAAGATGGAACGGTTCGCCGACGCGGTCGACGATTACACCGTCGCACTTATCTATTTGCCTGACTACGGTCCGGCGTATTACAACCGCGCCATTGCAAACCACTATCTCGGCCGCAACGACAAAGCGTGCGACGACCTCGAGCGCGCAATGCAATACGGAATCGAAGTCGATCCTAAGCTAAAAAAGGAAGTTTGCTCCCCCGAAAACTAGGCGCTGACAACTCAGATCTCGCTAAGGTCGGGTCGCAAGCGAATGAACACCGGCTCGCGAAACATTTTGTCTGCTGTAAGTTTGGAATAGGCCACCTCGGCTATTAACACCGGCGATACCCAGGTGCTAACCTTTTCATCCAACAGCTTACCCACAACGTTGGGTCGTTTTACCTCGGGAATCTTCTTCAGGGCTGCCATGATGGCCTTCATGGTTGCATCGTCAAAGCCGGTGCCGACCTTGCCACGGTAGTGCAACTCCTCGCCTACTGGTTCTGCGATTTGCAAGGCACCGAATGATTTTCCCCGATCACCCTTTCCCTGAGTAAACCCAATGACGCAGACCTCACTGCTTTGCCGGATCTTGATTTTATACCAGCTATCCGATCGTCGGCCGGGGAGATATTTGCCGTCCCAGCGTTTTGCCATGATTCCTTCCAGCCCGTGCGCCTGCGCAGCTTCGAAGAGCGCCTGCCCATCCTCGACAAACTCGCTGACGCGATAATTGGAGTCTGTGCGGATCGCGTCCTTCAACCAGGCTTTCCGTTTGATCAGGGGGTCATTGAGCAAGGATCGGCCATCAAGGTACAGGCAGTCGAACACGTAGGCATAACAGGGAGCGGATTTTGAGAGCTTGGCTATCGTGCTTTCTCCACGCGTCATCATTCGGTTTATTACCTTGTTGAACACGGGTTTCCCTGTTGCATCGAGCGATACGATCTCTGCATCAAAAAGCGCGTTCGTCGCGCGGAAGGATCTATCGCCGTCAAGGAGTTCGGGGAACTGTTTCGTTACATCATTTTGATTCCTCGTGTGTATCGTCAGTCTGCCTTCCTCGTAGGCGATAAGTGCCCGGATGCCATCCCACTTTAGTTCGTAGATGTATTCGTCGCCGATTGGAGGCGCATCCAGATTTTCGGAGAGCATGGGTTCGATGGTCCGGTGGAGCCAATCGACCTGAGGTTCGTCGACGCGCTCCAGCAGGTACTCCTTCTCCTTCGTGCGATGCATTCGGTACTCACCGGTCAGTTCCTTGCTATTCAGGCGAAAATAGAAGCCATCCTTTTTTTCCTTGGTGATCTGATATTTGCCGATCGCGTAGATCCACATCTCTCCTGCCCCGTACTGCCCTTTCGGGATTCGCCCGTCGAATTTGAGATACTCCATCGGGTGGTCCTCTGTCTGCACAGCGAGACGCTTCACGCCAGGTCTAGGAGGAAGTCCACGGGGAACGGCCCACGACTTCAGTACACCATCCTGTTCGAGTCGTAGGTCGTAGTGCAAGTGCGAAGCATGATGACGATGCACGACGAAATTGTTGTTGCCTCCGGGGATCACCACACCGGCCGGCTCGGGGGTCTTCTCAAAGTCGCGCTTCTTTTTATAAGTCTCGAGCTGCTCCGGTGTTTTGTGCTTCTTGTTTGGCGGAAGTTTTTTCGGCGCCGGCTTGGCCGTCCGATGAGTATGCAACTCCACGGCATAAGCGCCCATCCCTTCCCAGGCATCGCCATCGCGTTCCACCTTCTCCACTGCATTTCTGATGTTGTACACTTTTGGATCCTCGAGTTGCTCGAGTTCACTCCAGGTTAGTGGCATCGATACGGGAGCGCCAATTCTTCCGCGCAAACTGTAAGGAGACACAATACTTTGTCCTGAACGAATGCGATAGATATCGACAAGGACCCTGCCTTTGCGGGCGTCCTTCTTGATGTGCAAAGTAGTCTCGCTTGTATGCCTTTCCACAAAGGGCTGAGCGATCTGCTGGGCGGCCTCAAAAACTTCCGAGAACCCTTGTCGGGGCTCCAACGGGCAACAGATATGGATGCCCTTGCCTCCGGTCGTCTTAACGAAGGTATGATAACCGAACCCTTCGATGTGATCCTTCAGCGCAAGTGCAATCGGGACGATCTTCCTGAAATCATACCCCTCTGGTGGATCGAGGTCGAAGACCATATAGTCTGGCTTGTCAAAATCAGGTTTCCTGCTGTGGAGTTGATGTAACTCCAGCCCCGCGAGATTTGCAATCCACACCAGCAGCGCCGGCTCGGTCGCTAATATGTAGTCCTTCTCCTCCTTTCCGAGTGTGGCGAATTCAATCCAATCCGGCGCCCATTCGGGCCTGTTCTTTTGATAAAAGCTCTCGCCGTGAATGCCATCAGGAAACCGGATCAATGTCAATGCTCTCCCCCGGATATGGGTCAGAATGGTCGGCGCTATGGCCAGGTAGTACTGAAGAACCTCCGCCTTGAGAACGCCATCCTCAGGAAAAAGTACCTTATCAAGGTTGGACAGTTCCAACCTTCGTTTCCCTACCTGGACCCACTGTGTCTTCTTCTTTGCCAATGCTCCTGGTTTTTGCCGTGTTTCTTTGACAGTCCAAAAATGATCAAACCGATGCAGAACCCGGCTATAAAAGTTACAACAAGATTTCCGAGGTTTAAATCCGCCGGACGAATCAAAAACCGGGCAGCGATCACAACGACCGGCGTGGCACCCAGACCCAGCCAATATCGCGGCCGGACTGGTTTGATTGGCGCGTTGGGATCTCGGGGCAGCCACACGACATAGATCAGGATCGCCGCCATACCAACGATACTACTGACATGCTGCAGCACGAAGAAGAGCGGATACCTGGTTCCCATGAAATCAACCTTCAATTGATCGTAGATGGCAAGCCGACTTGCGAAGTAGCCGGAATTATGTGTAAAGCTATCCCATAAGATATGCGACGCGGCGCCAATCCAGCATGAAATCAGGAAGACCACCATGTGCCGCGAGAGATATTCGCGAAAGTCGAGCTTCACCATTATCCACAATCGCTGTTGCAGCCAACCCGGAAGATTTGCCACGAGGTTGTGCTTTACGACCTGGTGGAAAACGACCGCCAACAGAGTCGCTACTGGCAAATTGAAATAGAGAAGACCCCAGAAAGTGTGACCATAGATTCCGTCAACACTAAGCTTGAAAAAGTATTCAAAGTCAGGTGCAATGCTGCCGCAAATTAATCCGGTGGCGGAGGCGTATCGCCCTTTCAGCCCCATAAGCGGGAGCACGATAGCAGGATGTGCGGCAGTGAATGGCATACACCGATTGACCCGAAGTCCCTCCTTCTATCATTCGATGGGACCAGAACGTTTCTTTAGAAAGAGCATGCCCACAATAAACGTGATACCAGCGACCAGGATGGGGTACCAAAGGCCAGCCAGCGGATCTCCATCCGGGTTTGCCTCGTTCTTACTTGCCACGTAAAGTGATGTGGCGACCAAAGGTGTCAGTCCTCCAAACATACCATTGCCAATGTGGTAGGGCAGTGACATCGAAGTGTAGCGGATTCTCGTCGGGAACAACTCGACGAGGAACGCCGCAATTGGTCCGTAAACCATCGTCACCATAACGACCTGGACGACGACAAGCAACACCATGATCCAACGATTCTTGTCGGAAAGAAGCGTGTAAGCTTTGACCGTCTCCGTCACTGAACCGTCAGTGGCTGTCGTTTTCGTTTCGACCGTGACTCTTGAATTTCCACTATCGAAAACTGAACGCGTTTCCGTGATTGCCGCAGTCCCGGCATCGTCGACTTGCGTTGAGCGGTTAATGGTCTTTTGATCGACCAGTTCCTGCTGGTCTGACGTACTGGAGACGTCCGACATCTTTTGGTAGATCGGCCGGTAGAGCAAAACGGCGAGCAGCATGCCGATCATCATGATCGCTTTTCTACCCACCTTGTCGGAGAGCCAACCAAAATAGATGAACAGTGGCGTGCCGATGAGCAACGCCGTGGCAATGATGTACATGGTTTGCACGTCCTGCACACCCAACGTCCGCTGAATGAAGATCATGGCGTAGAATTGCCCCGTGTACCAAACCACGCCCTGGCCGGCAGTTGCACCAAACAAGGCGAGGAGAACCAGTTTCAGGTTCTCCTTCTTTGCAAAACTCTCCTTGATCGGATTTCTTGAGATCTTTCCCTCGGCTTTTATCTTACTGAACAACGGCGATTCTTCCATGCGCAACCGAATGTAGATCGAGATCACGACAAGGAGCGCAGACAATAGGAACGGAACTCGCCAACCCCAATCCGTGAACTCGGCAGTAGTCATCGACGATTGCACCGCGAGAATTACGCCGATCGATACGAACAACCCCAATGTTGCCGTGGTTTGAATAAAGCTCGTGTAGAAGCCGCGCTTCCCTTCGGGCGAATGTTCAGCGACATACGTCGCAGCACCCCCGTATTCACCACCTAGCGCAAGACCTTGCAACAATCTGAGTATCAAAACAATGACGGGGGCAGCCAACCCAATCGAATCATACGACGGAACAATCCCGATGGCGCAAGTAGAACCGCCCATCAGGACGAGCGTAACGAGGAATGTATATTTCCTCCCGACGATATCGCCCAGGCGCCCAAATACGATAGCGCCGAAGGGCCTCACGATAAAGCCGGCGGCGAACGTCGCGAGTGTGGAGAGAAATCCCGCTGTTGGATTGTCGGCGGGGAAAAACTTGGCGGCAAGGATCGTGGCCAGACTACCGAATATGTAGAAGTCATACCATTCGATAAGCGTGCCCACCGACGACGCGGTGATTACGAACCAGAGATTCTTGTTTTCAACCTTAGGCGATGCGGTGGCCGTTGTCATAAATTCGCGCAATTACATTCGGGTAAGTTAGCATAAAGCGCGTACTGCACAAAGAATTGAAGCAGATTGTCACTGCGGTTGAGCCGTTCTAGAAATAGATCTCTTGTGCCAGTCGGAATGTGTTGGCGTGTGCCTCGATAATGTCGAAAAAATTCTCTGAATAACCTCCGCCCATACTGGCAACGAGGGGTATCTTGTTTCGCCGCGCCGTTTCGAGCACGATCCGATCACGCTGCTTACACCCTTCGCGTGAAATGCTAAGCCTTCCAAGTTTGTCGG
>CAZIAG010000145.1:0-8712 GCA_964537375.1 uncultured Roseivirgaceae bacterium | reverse complement strand
CGGGTCTCATCTCCTTTAACACGGTGAAGGGAACAACAAAGTAAGGACGCAGGGAGCGGAAAATAAAGATCAATGCCAGGTATGGAATAAAGGGCAATGCCTCAGCGTAGCCACTTTTCTGGACGAACACCTCCACCAACACCGGGATGCCAAAGATAGAAAAGCAAACCATCAACAGGGTTATTGCGATAAGACCGTAAAAGTAGCGGTTGATCTCCGGCGTGGCAGACTTGATCTGCTGGTCGTTAATATGTCGTATGACACTCGGCGTAAATGAAGCGCGCAAGCCGTTTATCACCAGATCGATCGGCACGAGGCATTTCATCGCAAAATCATAGATCCCGACCGTCGATAAAGGCAGAAAGAACATGATAATAAACCGGTCGAGGTAACCTGATGCCCAGTGCTGAAGGCTGTATGCAAACATATAGGCATTGTACGAAAAAGACGTATACCGCCAGGGGCTCTTGAAGTGAATACCAGTCTCCCGGAAAGTATGCCACAGCGCCCACAGTGCAGACAACACTGCAGCAACCAGTCGTCCCCCAAGCGGACCGATAAGGCTATCGGGAAAAAGCCAGAGCCCGATTATGGTTGTGACGCAAATGATTGCGAACGAGACTACGTTCGACCACAAAAATATTTGAGGGCGCTCCTGAGTTTGCAACAGGTATCCCTTGACCTTAAAGATCGCCTGAAAAACTCCTATTCCGACGGAAACAAAACCGTAAGGGTAAAACGAAAAGGATTGTTGGGCGAATATCAGCTCAAAAATTGGGGCACCCGCAAGCGCGGACGCTACGAGAATTATCGCACCAAAGCCCAACAAGAACAGAAACACCGAGCTGACCAGACGGTGAAGGGTTTGTGTGTCTTTTCTGAATTCCTGGTAGTGGACATGAAGGGACGTGTCAAAACTAAAAATCGTCACCACCTGAACTAAAAGGGAAAATGCTAAACAGATTGACAGCGTTCCGTACGTCGCCGTTGGAAGGTACGCGATGTAGAACGGAAGAAGAATGATAGCGCTGGCCACAGGTAGCGCACCCGCCACCGTATAAATTAACGAGCTCTTTATGAATTTCCGGCTGATCAACGCAATTGATTTGACTAACTCTGTATCGGTTCTCCGTGAAAGGAAATTTTCTTCTGCATTCCCGCTATCGCGTCAAGCGCCCGTACGTCCTGACCGAATATATTGACAGGTGTTGAATGTCTATCAAAAACCTGGCGTCCTGGCGGAGGTACTTTACACCGGGATTCGAAGTGCTTGCCGTAACTAGTGCATAAAATGACCGATTTGTTGCAAGGGAGCCGATTATGCTTGATTCGGTCAATAAACCTCGGCCCGGCGAGGAGAATAATTGTTGAATTCGTCATTCTGCAGGCGTCCGCCTAGTCGCGGCAAACCGCTAATTTAGGGGAAATGGGCGGAAAAGCAGTACCAAAGCACGGAATGAGACTTGTGCCGGCCGCGCGCTTACATTTCCTGTCTACGCCGAATGGATAGCATCGGGGATCAGGACGGCATCAAAAAAGAGGGGGTCTTTCCGAAAATATCTAAGTGGGTCCTTTGGATAATTCTCTTTGTGATGTCCTTAGAAATGGCAAGTAAAAAATAAGGCCGTAGGTAAAAAAGTCGGCCTTACGTGGAAAAGTACACCGCCAGCCGTACTCCTTAAGGACTAATCAGAATCAAAAATATTTGAAAGCCAGCATCTTATTGTATCGTTTTTACGACAACGTCAGGCAATCGCGACATAGCGCGAGGGCAAACAACGGCAATGTGCGGTTTCGTCCTTTTTTCATATCCTTTTATCTCAATAGTTTTATGAGCATATGATGCGGATACTTACCCTTTGGTCCCTCGTATTGGTATCCATCACGGGGATCTCGCAACCCTCCGCTTTCAACTTCTCAATAGAGGAAGGCCTGCCCAGCAACGAGGTTTATAATGCATTTCAGGATAGCAAGGGATTTCTATGGTTCGGTACCGACAATGGCGTGGTCAGATACGATGGTAGACAATTCGATCTGTACCACGTGCGCGACGGCCTGACCGACCCAGTTGTCTTTGATATGTTTGAAGATTATCGAGGGCGAATCTGGTTCCGCACCTATTCGGGCAAAGTGTGCTATTATGAGGACGGTCGAATTCTACCGTACCGATATAACCACGAACTCAGTGTCGTGGTGGGTAGACAGATTCTCAGGCAATTGTATTACGACAGCCTTGAACGACTTTGGTTCGCAGCCAGCAAGGTCGTCGGCCACATCGATTCTGCCGGGAATTTAGACACTGTTAGCGTACAACGGGGCGAGATGGCGGCATTTCGGACGGATCAAAAAATGCTGTTAGCCTATTTCGGTGTTGAAAATACGACAACATTCAAGTTTCAGGGCCGGTCTTTCCCGGTGCCCCGTGCCCCGGCAGAGAATTTCTATCACATGCCGCGAGCACTTTTCTGGAACGATCTCTTCTATTTCTCGATAAACGACAAACTCTACTCATTTGATGGGTCGCGAGTGAAACTAGAGAAGGCCGCACATCACGCCATCGTCCACATGGTGGTCGATCCCAACAATAACCTTTGGCTGTGCTACATAAAAGGCGGTGCCGAACGTTTTGTGAAGAATCTTGAAACCCCTGACTTAACGCTTTTTCCGGGGAAGTCCGTGACGTCGATCGCATTCGATCACGAGCAAAGTATCTGGGTCACAACCCTGGAGAATGGTATATACTTTGTGCCCCACCTTGACATTAGCTATGACACCCGATTTGGCGACGCAAGAATCACGGCCGTTGCCAGGTACGACAATGACTTGTTCGTAGGCAACGGCACCGGAGAAGTGAAGGCCTACGATCTAACGACGGGCAAACTGCACTGGCAGCTTGACCTCGACGACATTGTTTTTGCGTTCGTGAAACAACCTGGGGGAAATACCTGGATATCCACAGCATTTCAGCTGTATATACGCCAGGGACCGGATAAGGTAGTACCGTTTCATTCCATAGGACGGTCGGCCATGGCTCTCCACGACGACGGTTCAGTGCTTTCCGCAAACGTCAACCTGTATAAGATCAGTCCGCAACTGAAAATACTGCGTGCTTTGCGTGCCGATGACAATCATTATCGAAGTATGCTGGTCAGCGACACCCTGGTCTTCCTGGCGGGACGTTCCGGACTTCATGTATACGACGACGACTTCAACCTTTTGCGGAAGGACCCTGCGTTTGAGAACGTAAAAATCCTGCACATGCAGGAACTCAATGATTCAATCCTTTTCCTCGGAAGCCTTGGCAACGGGTTCTTTCTGCTGAATAAGAAAGACTGGACAGTAAGTCAATTCAATTCCAGACAACGCTTTCTGGCCGACAACATCTATTCGGTCATGCGGAAGGATTCGCTCTTGTGGCTCAGTACCGACAAGGGAATAGCCGTCTCTTCCGTCGAGTCAATTGTTAACCGCAAATTCAATTTCAGTTTTCTTACTAAGTGGAGCGGATTGATCGACCACCGGATCAACTTTCTCATCGACGGAGGATCACATCTCCTGGCATTCTCAGACTACGGCTGCTCGCGAATTCCTTATGACGAGATGCGATTCGCCAATAAACATCCCCTGTTCGTACTTGAAAGCTTGTCCATTAACGATAATAGAACGAAACGCCCCCGGCAACTTACCCTTGATCATAATCAAAACAATATTGCCATCGAATACCGGAGCATTTCATTCAATAATCGAAGTTTCCTTACCCGGTTTCGTATCACGCCGGCCGAACCATGGAATTACTCAGACTCCCGGCAACTGCTGTTTTCTTCGCTGGCTCCGGGAAAATATTCCTTCGAACTCGAATATTCCAATGATAATGATCGATGGTATCGCGCTTTGGATCCAATAAATATTACCATACAACCGGCGTGGTGGAATCGTTGGTATTCGCGGCTAGCCGCATTCATCATAATTCTGGGGGCCGCCTTCGCCTATTTCAAATATCAATGGAACATCTACAAGGAACGAAATCAGTACTTAAAGATCATAAACGGCCATCAGCAAAAGCTACTCCAGTCAGAGATCACGACCCGGGAGCGCGAACGCAACCGAATATCGAAAGAGCTTCACGATCGGGTCGGCACCAACCTGACCGCCATCAAATTGGCCGTCACCCAGCTGCTAAAAGGTTATGGTGACCCCGGCGCCGAAGCGGTAGAGGAACAACTGCAGTTAACCATTCGCGAAATAAAGGACATTATCTACGGCCTCACTCCGCCAAGCCTCGAGCGATATGGCCTGTTCACAGGGCTGAGAAATTATGTCGGCAAGCTTAGTCAATCCATCCCAATTACCATCACATTAAAAACGTATGGCTCTGATCCCCGGGATTTCGACGTCAGCATTATGGTATTCCGAATTCTCCAGGAGCTCATTGCCAACACCGCCAAGCATGCATTTGCCAGTAATATTATGATCCATATAAACGCGTTCGAGGACATGTTGAGCATTGTATACGAGGACGACGGCGTCGGATTTTCATTCGACCCGGAAAACCATGGACTCGGACTTGATAATATTGAGTCCAGAATACAGTCGATGAACGGTACGTTACGATTTGAATCAGGAAGTTTCGGCGTGTCTTACTCAATTGATATCCCCATGACAACCAAAAAGGAGGTCGTGTGATTCGAACAATATTAGCTGACGACCATAAGCTCTTCTGCGACGGTCTTGAACGTTTGTTGAACGACTCGGGGCAGTTTATCGTCGTCGAAAAATTCTACAACGGTGCCAGCTTGCTCGAAAGGGTTCGCGAGAAACAACCTGATTTGATTGTTTTAGACGTCGAGATGCCTAATCTCAACGGATTTGATGTTATCAAGCGAATCAGGGTCAACGATGGAGAGACCTGCATCGTGATTCTGACCATGCATGAAGAGTCGGTGTTTTCCCAGGAAGCGTTCCAACTCGGCGCCAATGCGTTCCTGAACAAATCGATGGAAAGCACAGAATTAATCGAGGCTTTGCGAAGGACTTGTTCCGGAGAAAAAATGTTCCCAACTCCGGCTGCGGGTATGAAGGTGGAATCACCTTTTTCCGACCGGGAAACAGAGATACTCAGGATGATCGCTGCTGGCAAGACGAGCGAGCAGATCGCAGGACGATTGAATATCTCTCACCTCACCGTAAAGGCACATCGGAGAAACATGATGCGGAAACTTCGCGTAAATAATGCCGCTGAGATGATCTCCAAAGCCCTGGAGATGGGGTACCTCTATAGCAACCCCTGAAGCAATTCGGATAACTGCGAGGTCAACTGTCTTCTCGACCATTGGCTGGCGGCTGCCGTTGCATCCCGTGTATCGTGCGACTTCCATTCGGCAAATTGTCGCTTTAAGAAGTCCCGTATGCCCTCTACATCATCGCGATCCATCATTCGTCCCGCGCTCATTTCATTTAGAAAATACCCGGCATCTGAATCCGTCGGCCCTAACCCGAGAATCGGCAGACCGGCGGCCAGGTACTCGAAAAGCTTTCCGGGGATGTACAAGCCCGCGTTCTGAAAATCCGAAAGTATCAATAAAAGCACTGCTGATCCGCCGTATGTCTCGATCACTTCCTTGTGTGAAACATTGCCCTTGAACTCAACTACTGAACTCAATTCAGGTTGATTGGCGACCCGATTCATCAGCGAACGATGAACATCGCCAATAAACAATACACGGACTGCGTCTGCGAAGGACTGATCCTCGCTCATCAACTGCCGTACGGCGTCCAGAACCGCTGACGGATCTCGGTTCTCGTTCAACACGCCTGCATGACATATGACAAACTTTTCCGAACGCCTTTTCTTGAGGTTGGAGAAGTCGTCTTCATCATATCCATTCGTGATAAGCTTCACGGTTCGCCCACCCAATTCCTCGAATCGTTTAGCGGCGGAAGGCGTCACGGCGATGACTTCATCGGCAGCGGAGAGAACGCGGCGTTCCATTCGCTTGTGACGCCGCCTCACGAACCGGCTTACACGAAGGTCGTCGAGCAAGCCCCATTCGCTCCACGGATCGCGAAAATCAGCCACCCAACGAAGGGAAGGATTGGTTTGCTTGAGACGCAACCCGATCAAATGCATGCTATGCGGTGGACCGGTCGTAACGACAATACTGATTTGATTATCGCGTAAAAAAGAATGAAGAAACTTCACCGAAGGCCTTACCCAAAAAATGCGCGGATCCGGAACAAAAAACGTCGCCCGGACCCATGTAATAAACCGACTAAACAGTGAGGCGCGACGGTTTTCGACGACATCCTTTGGCTTGGCTGACTTGCCCCCCAATCGTTTGCTAAGGTTGAACAGTATCTTATCGGGTTCCCAAATGGGAAAATGCAACACTTCAGCTTCCGCGGGAACGTTGTCGATCAGCGAATCATCGCGAATTTGAAAAACCGGATTCTCAGGTGTAAAGACATACGGTTGCCACCCAAACTGAGGAAGGTATTTGACAAACTTGAGCCAGCGCTGCACCCCGCTTGCCCCGCTTGGGGGCCAGTAGTATGTAACAATCAGGACTTTCTTTTCCGATGAAGCCATTGGCCGTGAATATATGGAAATTAGCAGCTGCCCGAAGTAACGCGGCGGATATACTGCACAATACCATCGTATTGGTCCGGCATGAACCACCTGAATTCTGCATCGCGTTTGAACCAGGTCAGTTGCCGTTTTGCATATCTCCTTGTATTTCTTTTAAGCAGCCGGATTGCCTCCTCACGATCGTAGTGACGGTCCAAATAATCGAAGATCTCTCGATAGCCTACCGTTTGGAGCGCGTTCATATCCCTATAGGGGTAAAGGCGCTCCGCCTCCTCGAAGAGTCCTGCCTCGATCATTTCATCCATGCGGTGGTCAATTCGTTTGTAAAGTTCTTCACGTGGCAGTTCAAGCGCAATTTTCACAATGGTGAAGTCATGCTTTCGATGTTTTTCCGCTCTGAAGGATGTGATAGACATGCCTGTCGCAATTCGTACCTCGAGGGCCCGTATGAGCCGATGGGGATTCATCCGGTCGATAGACTGAAAGTGCAAGGGATCCAACTCCTGCATACGTTCTTGCAGCCAGCTGATCCCATGAATCCGCATTCCCTCAATGAGCGATTGCCGCACCTCCTGGGGCACCGACGGGATCTCGTCAAAGCCCTCACATACCGCCTTGATATAAAGGCCTGAGCCCCCGCAGAGGATAGCAAAATCTTTTTTCTGGAAGATTTCGCGGATCACCGCCAGTGCATCGTCACCATACCGCGCGGCATCGTAATCGTCGTGAATCGAATGGCTGTTGATAAAATGATGGCGGGCCGCGCGCAACTCTGTTGCTCCAGGTTTAGCGGTTCCAATTTCCAGTTCGCGAAAAATCTGGCGCGAATCGGCGGAGACTATTTCGGTGTGGAACTCCCGGGCAAGACGAATCGCTAAAGCAGTCTTACCGACCGCGGTAGGACCGGCCAATACGATCAGGGTTTTTCGACGGTCAAATTCGTTCAATGCTGGCATCTGGGCATCGCAAATTTAGAGTAAAATGCACCCGAACCCTTAAGGTCGCTATTATGAGGTTCTTCGTGTTGTGGCCAGGCAAAGCACTTTATGGTACCGGGGCTTCCAGTTCGGCCAACGACGCCTTACTTCTGAACAATTGACCACCTGAACCTTGCAAAGTGCTAAGATGCTGGGTCTCAGCATTAAATCGGAGCCCAAAGCCAGCGATCAACAATTTATCCACATCAAGGGACCTCGTTCCACAGAAAATCCACAGGCTTATCCACGAAATGACAAAATAGGCTATCTTTGCACGAGGAGGATTTTTTTACGCTATGATCAAGTACACGACGACATTTTTAGCAAAACTTGAGGACCTCATCGCCGAATCAGATTACACCCTTCGGTATGAAAAAGGCAACTTCAAGTCGGGCTATTGTGTGTTGAAGGACCAGAAGATCATCATAGTCAATAAGTTCTACACCACCGAGGGCAAGATCAACGCCCTATTGGATATCCTCAAGAACGTTCATCTCGACACAGCCCGGTTTTCCGAGAAGAACGCCAAACTCTACCAAGAGTTGTTTCAACAATCCGCTGCGGCTTGAGGATAACGTTCCTGGGCACCGGTACTTCACAAGGTGTGCCCGTAATCGGCTGCACGTGCGACGTCTGTCAATCCCTCGACTATCGCGATAAACGTTTAAGGACTTCTGTCCTCGTTCAAACCGACGATCAAACGCTCGTCATCGACACAGGACCGGACTTTCGGCAGCAAATGTTGCGCGAAAATGTGCGTCGGCTGGATGCAGTCCTGTTCACGCATGCTCATCGTGATCACACGGCCGGGCTCGACGATGTGAGAGCATACAACTTTATGCAAAACGCCGACATGCCGATCTATGGCACACAATCGGTGCTGGACCAACTGCGGACGGAATACGCCTATGCTTTTTCTCAGCAATATTACCCTGGAATCCCCCGCCTGACCCTTCGACCGATCGACAACACGAGTTTTAGGATCAACGGCCTGGAGATTATACCCTTGCCGGTCATGCACATGAAGCTTCCGGTATTGGGGTTCCGTTTTGGCGCTTTCAGTTATGTTACCGACGCAAATTTCATCCCAGCCGAAACCCTGGAGCGGATGCAAGGAACAAGAACACTGGTATTGAACGCCCTTCAGCG
>CAZIAG010000144.1:7257-8739 GCA_964537375.1 uncultured Roseivirgaceae bacterium | reverse complement strand
ATACATACGCATGGTTCGCTCCCAACGTATGCGTAAGGTTTTTATTGTGTATGGGTGGAACTTAGTCGAAGGGAAGGGGGAAAGGAGTCTATGCCTGGATATAACGTCTCTCTAAAAGAGACGTTGTCTACGCGACATATACGGGATATCTACGGGATATCTACGCCATATCCCCTGCGACCGATCCCCCGAATGACAACTTTTTTGCGACACCTCGTGGTACGCCGCGCACCCTGAACGCAGGGCTGAAAGCGTATGGAGATGAGTAGTCGCCGCTGTTTAGAGCATAACGAAAACCGTGCGCAACCGGCCGCGTTGAACCTGGAGATAATTTTCACCCTGGAACCAATGGTTCGCAACCCAGAAACTGCGAATCGTGTCAATCTTTCAAGACAACCCCCTAACGAACCAGCGACCGTAAACCAGTGACTGAACAGCCTTCTCCCGAAACGCTGCGCTCCGTCTCCTGAACATCGACGGCAGGATCGCCATGCCTTTACCGATCCCGGTCCACAAAATCATCCGGCGTTCTCTTACCAAGTGCCCCATCGGAGATCATTCGTTTGACGACGACGTCGGCAAACTCCTCGGCGAACGTCGGCAGATCGCGTGGGTTCATGGTTTCCGACTGGGCGGACCACAACAGTTCTTCGGTGTCGGCGTCGTAGAGATTTGTTTCAATGAAATAGATCTTGTCTTCCTCGTAATAACCGGGTGAGTACAGCGTGGGGTACCAATTGTTATAATAGCCCCAGAAACGCCCGTAGTACCAAAACCTCGGGACGGGTTCGTATCCATAAGTGCCGGGAACATAACGCGTCTCGGTCTCCTGGTCGATCAGGGCGACGGTAAGGATTGCGTCGGCATCCGTATCGTTGATCTTGTTCATGATCTCCTCACGATCGGGTTCTTTCCCGTCGGTAAAACTTGGAGGCATTACATCGATGCTGCGAATTGCTTTGATACCATTCTCTTGTAGCGAGGTGGCAATGTCGTCCTCGACTTTTTGCCGCGCATTCGTGCGCGCGGTCATGGCTGTTATTAGCACGCTCGTGATGGATTGTTCGCCGGCGGCCGGACTTTTCCATGAACCCGTTATGCTCGTCGACGACGCACAAGCGAACAGACAGGTTGTTATGATCAGGAATGCAATTATCGTTTTCATAATTCTTGAAGCATTTATGTCTGCGAAGGTCCAAAAAGTCGTGCCGCGGCGGTCAGCTATTTCAACAGTCGTTGACAGGGCACGGTTGAAGCGCGTGCGAGGGGCACACACCTTTCATGGTCGTTTGTCCACTGAGGGATTTAACTTGCAAACCACAACCTTTGGGTCTCATCCCGATGGTTGTCCGAGCGGTGAAAATTTATTTCGAGCTTAGCGTTTTTTGAAACAAGGGAAGGGCGGTGTAAAACACTCGAACTCTCGTTTTCGGCGAGGCATATTATTTTTTTGTTTCAGACGCAGGAAGAATTCCTGATAGC
>CAZIAG010000144.1:0-7247 GCA_964537375.1 uncultured Roseivirgaceae bacterium | reverse complement strand
ATTAAACCAGGCAGTATGAATTTCGAACTATATGCTCCCGAGGCGAATAAATTCGTAAAAGAGGTAGCCCAGGAGTTGGGTAGCCCGGACGACACCGACCACGCGTATCGCGTAATGAAATCCGTGCTCCACACAATCAGGGAAATTATTTCACCTGAAGAGTCCCTGCACCTTATTGCGCAATTGCCGCTCGTACTCAAAGGAGTCTATGTAGAGGGGTGGCGCTTGGGGAACAAGAACCGTATTCGCTCTATGGGCGAATTTCTTGAATGCTTGCGGAAGAAAAGTGACCGCTCAGCAGGACGGGATTTTGGAAATGACGAAACGGCGAAGCATCACACAAAATGCGTGCTGAACGTGCTGAAGCGCCATGTGGCTACCGGTCAGGTACAAGATATGATTGACCAGTTCCCAATGGAACTTGCGGAGCTTTGGATCACGCAGGAAAGTGATACGGTAGTGCAACGATAAATTCATAACGACAACGTAATCATATGGGCAGACTGGATGGAAAAGTTGCTATCGTGACCGGAGGAGCAACCGGGATAGGCGAGGCAATCTGTAAGCGATTCGCGAAAGAGGGTGCGATGGTGGTCGTCGCAGGGTTTCCGGAGGATCCGGTGAATGAGGTGGTCAATGAAATAAATTCAGCAGGCGGAAAAGCGATTCCGTACCTGGGGGATCTTTCCCGGGAGGAAAATGCCCGCGACTGTGTGGACCTCGCACAATCGACATTTGGTAAGCTCGACGTCCTCATCAACAATGCCGGAGTTTTTCCCGCGATGGAAGAAATTGATCAATACCCGGCGGATGCCTTCGAATACATGTTGCGAAACAACGTCATGTCTGCTGTTTACATGACGAAACATGCCGTACCGGCCTTAAGAGAGTCGCGTGGAAATATCGTTTCCGCGGGATCAGAGTCCGGGGAGATCGGCATTGCGCGCAATACGCCTTACGGCGGCACTAAAGGTTTTATTCATGCCTTTATGAAGGGTGTTGCCGTAGAACAAGCTCAATATGGCATTCGTGCCAACTGTGTGTGCCCGGGTCCTATCGATACTGCGTGGACACGCCGCGATGAAGGCCCCATGACAAAAGAGGATGAGAAGACTATGTTATCCGGTACTCCTCTAGGCAGGAGAGGAACGCCTGAAGAGGTGGCGAACGTCTATCTCTTTCTCGCTTCAGACGAAGCTTCCTATGTCACCGGTTCGCTTTACGAAGTCGATGGAGGTGTCACCAAAGCGAAAGGTCCGGTTGGAAAGATGGCTGACCGCGAAACGAGGAGAGAACCGGAAGGCGATCTTTCCCTTGAACATTCCATGGAAGGCGCGACCGATATGAGCCGCGGCAAGCGTTGAGACTTCACATCTCCACGAGGCTCTCAAAGCCCTGGAGATGAAGCTCGACGTCTTTTCCGGTCCGGGCCGACTCGTATATCGCCATCAGTATTTCCACGTCGCGCATTCCCAATTCGCCGGGTACCCGCGTTGCTACACCCGTTTTGATACAAATGGCGAAGTCGTCCATCTGGGCGGCCTGTTGATTAATTCCCCTGAACTCCATCTGTCCGCGTGAGGTCTTTCCTTTCAGGCCGGCGTATGCATACGCTGGTTCCAGCATAAACCAACCCTCATCCGTTTCCGCTTTCAACAAATTCAATTCCTTTCGGTAGCTGGCTTCGCACTCCGCAACAACACCGTTCTCGAAGAACATCGTCCATTCAATCCCTTCTTCGACGTCGATAAATTTGGCCGGAAGGGTTTTTTCGGAGAATCGCGCCGAAACAGCCAGGGGTAGTTTGCCCAGCGTATAAATCACCCCCTGAATACAATAGACGCCCAGGTCCATAAGTGGACCTCCACCCGAAAGACTTTGCTTCAGCCGCCATTGATCTTTGTCACCGGCATCCATACCGTCGCGCGCAATGACGTGTCTCACCGCGCCGAGCAATTCCTCTTGCCCGAGTCGCATCATCTCCTGGTTGTAGGGCTCGAAGTGCAGACGATATCCCATCGAAAGACGGACGCCGGCTTCGTTACACGCGTCAATCATCCGTTTACAATCGTCAACACTTGTGGCCATTGGTTTTTCGCAGATAACGTGCTTTCCTGCTTTCGCTGCCCGGATCACATATTCAGCGTGCCGCGCATTTGGAGTGACGACATAAACGACATCAATGTCTTTGTTGAATGCGATCTCATCGAAGCGTTCGTACGAGTAGAGACAGGATTCACCGAGGTTGTACTTTTTCCGCCACTCGGATAACTTTTCCTCGCTGCCGCTCGCGGCTCCCGCCAGTCGGCAGTGCTTTGTCGCCTGAAGTGCAGGGGCGAGTTGTTGTGAACTGTAGGTACCCAACCCTACAAGGGCTACGCCGAGTTGCCGGGCATTGTCAGTCATTTTTTTTTCGAAGGATTGATGTTCATTGCTTTCACCGGCGATGTGTCCCGAATTGGAGGTGATGATATTTTCCATAGGAGCGTTTGCTATTTCGTGGTTTCATTGATGTTACTTCTTATTGATCCGGTCTCGCTCTCCCGTTTTGCGCTGCGGTCCGGCGGTCGGATGCGAATTCGGTTCTCTACATTCGTCACACCTTTCACGCCGTCTGCGATGTCTGCTGCCAGGCGTTTTGATTGACGGTCGCCGACCGTACCTGAGAGCACCACGTCGCCGCCGTGTACGTCAACCGATATGTCGTAAGCATCTACATCATCACTGTCGGTGAGTTGCTCGTTGATATCGTCATAGATTCGTTCATCGGGACGGTGGTAATTCTTCGGCCCCTTTCCCCGGTGAGGACCAGGCGAAACGCCAGACCTTTGTTGGCGGCCTGGATCAAGCCGGGTCGCGTGGGAGGAGCTCCCGCTACCGAGGTTTCCATAGTGCAAGGCGTCACCTTCTTGTCCGTATTGAAACCCCGCTTCCCGACGACTTCCCTTTTGTGTCTTCGGATCAGGAAATGTCTTTTTCCGTTCCGGTTTATTGTCGGTGTAGCGTTCTCCCCGCCGCGGATGTCCTTCCCCATGCAGGTCCTCACCCCGCCGGCCCAAATCGGGGTTCACGTCTTTCTCGATGTTTGTAAAGCGATGACGGCTCGGCTCCTTCTTTTTCGTCATAAGTATCCAATTCTCTTTTGGGAAAGAGCCAAAATATTATGCCCCCGCTTGGAGCGGGTAAGCGACATTGGGCAAGCGATGACGCCATCGTGGACTGTCGACCGTCTTTCGTCGACGTAGAGAATTAGAATGCCTTCAGCATTTCCTGCAACTTGCGTATTTCGATATTGCGTATAGCGGGAAAGTTGGCGATACGGAAAGTAGACTCTTTAAATTTTCCATACCCCTCGCCTAAAAGGAATCCCTTTGATTTTGCTTCCGCCTTGATGCGTGCGACCATTTCGGGCTCGGCAGCTATCGGTAACACCGTCCACGAATGGACCTCCTTGTTGGCAACGAGATGCCGGATAGAGGCGCGGCTTTCCAGGAAACTCATCCACCTGGCATACCGCCTTTTGATGGTGCCGTGAACCTGGCTGATCGGTTTACTGTCTGTCATCACGCGCATCAATAAGTAGATGTTCAGAACGTTCGGCGTAAATGGGGTTTGCCATTTTTGCATCATGTCGTTCATGAAGGTCAGGCTGTTGTAGTGGTTTCGTTCGCCAATCTCTTTGATGCGATCGATTGCTCTCGGCGAACAAATCATTAACCCCAGGCCCGCGGGAAGACCAAAACATTTTTGGACCGACGCAAACCAAATATCGGCCGCCCGGAAATCGAGGTGAATCCCGGCCATGGACGATGTGGCGTCCACGGCGACAAGATGGTTGGGGTGGTTACGCCGGATCGTTCCAATGGTTTGAACGTTGACCTGCGTGCCATTGGAGGTTTCGTTTTGCGTGATACAGATTACACCGTTGTTGTCGGCGAAGTGATATGCCCCCGCGCTCAACACCTCTTCCATGGAGAATGGATGTGCCTCTGCATTGGCGCAAATTCGTTTCGTATAGTCGAACCATTTTTCGCCGAATGATCCATTATAAATATGATGACTCGCTGAAGTGACAACCGATTGTGCGATTATCTCCCAGCATTCCGTAGCTGATGATGTATAAAATACCGTGTAGTCCGATGGTATGTCGAGATTTTCCTTCAACAGGCGGATGGTCCGTTCAGAGATTTCCATGAACGTATCGCTGCGATGGTTGATGCTTAGAATACCCTGTCGAAACGCATCTTTCACATAAGCGGGAATCCGGTCATGGACGCGGGAAGGCCCGGGGTAAAAGCTGATGGTCATTGGCGTTTTGAAGCGAGCGATTCAAGATAACTGATGGCGAGCGCATAACCCTCCAATCCAAAGCCTGTCAGCATACCCGTGCATTTCGATGTGATCAGGCTCTTGTGGCGGAATTCCTCCCGGCCGTAAACATTTGAAATATGTACTTCGACGACAGGTGTAGAGATCGCCGCCACCGCATCGTGGATCGCCACCGACGTATGCGTGTAGGCTCCGGCGTTCAGCACGATGCCGTCGTACGAAAATCCGGTCTCATGCAGTTTGTTGACAATCTCACCTTCAACGTTCGACTGGAAATACGACAATTCAATTTGACTAAATCGCACTACCAGTTCTTTCAGGAATTCGTCAAACGACCTGGCTCCATAGATTGACGTTTCCCGCCGACCGAGGAGGTTGAGGTTGGGGCCGTTGATGATCTGGATTTTCATGCAGGAAAGATAATAATTAGGTTGTTCATATTTGAATCTGGCAGGAGTATCGTTGTCATGGGTGGGCGAGGTTTCGAACGGGCCCAACTGAATCGTTTTCGGTGGAGGATCAATGGCTCCCGATGAGTACCTTTGAAAAGTATGTGGGACCTGCAGATAAGAGGATTTGGCAACTACCTGAAGTTGGAACGTTCGCTGTCACCCAATTCGGTTGAAGCTTACATCAGGGACGTCACCAAGTTGCAGCAGTATATGGAAATGGCGCATCCGTCCCTCGACTCAACCAAGGTCGCCACACGGCACCTCCAGGGTTTTATCGAATACATTAATGAGCTTGGCGTGAGCGCCGCAAGCCAGGCCCGTATTCTTTCCGGAATAAAGGCATTCTACAAGTACCTCCTTCTCGAACAGGAGATCGACACTGATCCGACCCGCCTCATCGAAGGTCCGAAGCTCGGACGAAAACTTCCGGATACATTGAGTTACCATGAAATTGAAGCGCTGCTGAATGCCATCGACCTTTCCACACCCGAGGGCGCGCGCAACCGGGCCATGCTCGAGGTGCTGTATAGCTCCGGACTTCGTGTGTCAGAGTTGGTTGAACTAAAGCGAAGCAATCTCTATTTCGATATCGGGTTCCTGCGCGTCACCGGAAAAGGCAATAAGGAACGTCTTGTGCCGGTGGGCAAGGATGCCATTAAGTATACGACCATCTACCTCAACGAAGTGCGGGGTATTCATCCGCATAAAGCACCGGAAAAGGCGTTTGACAACCATGTGTTTCTCAACCGGCATGGCCGCAAACTCACCCGCGTTATGGTCTTTACGATTATCCGAAACCTGGCAAAAGCAATTGGCTTAAAAAAGACGATAAGCCCGCACACCTTTCGACATTCCTTTGCGACACACCTTATCGAGGGAGGCGCCGACCTTCGGGCGGTACAGGAAATGCTTGGCCACGAATCGATAACAACCACGGAAATTTATACCCATTTAGATCGCGAATACTTGCGGCAGGTAATCCAGGAATTTCATCCGCGAAACCGTCGCCGCCCTTGACACACGGCGTTTCACGCAAACGCTTGCCAACCCTTCTGCCGGTTAAGCCAAACAACGTTTCAACCGTTAATCGGGAATTAGTTTTGTCGGGTTGTAAATAAATCTTTAGCCAAGTATACTTGCTGACTTTAAAACAAGCGATATGAAACGAATTACACTGATTGTCTTAATGGCATTTTTTGGTGCGACAGCCTCATGGGCACAGGGAACCCTGGGTAAGGGCGGAACCCAGCTGAATGCGGGCTTTGGTTTTTCGGGATTTGGTGTGCCTGTGTATCTCGGGCTTGATTTCGGCGTACATGAAGATATTACCATCGGACCGAAGGTATCTTATCGAAACTACCGACAGCGGTCCGGCGGTACGCGGTATAGTCAGAGCCTGACGGTTATCGGCTTTAATGGCAACTACCATTTCAACCGACTGCTCCAGCTTCCCGATCAATGGGACTTGTACGCTGGGCTTACGCTGGCTTATTATATCTGGTCATCGGCAGATTTTCCAACTGCCGAAGCGAGCGGAATTGGCCTTGAAGCCCAAATCGGTGGTCGCTATTTCTTTGCTGAGAACTTCGGTATCAATCTTGAATTCGGAGGAGGTTCAATAAGTGGTGGAGGTATTGGAATCACCTACATATTCTAAAGATATCGCTAAATCACAATGAAGACGTCGGGTACCACCCCGACGTTTTTATTTTGTGCTCCTGCCGTCTTACCTTTAGGCGCTTCAACTCAAGCTGTATCGCTGCTCATGTACAAATTTATTCTACGTCCCATCCTTTTCCTGATCGACCCAGAGACGGTACACCACCTCGTGACGGGCTTGCTTCGGTTCATCGGATGGATTCCCGGCGGGAGATCCGTGATGCGTGCTCTGTATACATATCGCCATCGGCAACTTGAACGAACGCTGATGGGACTTACCTTTCCCAATCCGGTGGGGCTCGCTGCCGGTTTTGACAAGGATGCCCGGTTTATTGATGAACTTTCATGTCTTGGATTCGGATTCGTCGAGATCGGCACCATTACGCCGCGATCTCAACCCGGCAATGAGAAGCCCAGGTTGTTCCGCCTGCCAGTAGACCAGGCGCTGATCAACCGAATGGGTTTCAACAACGATGGGGTGGAAGCAGCGGTTCGACGACTGAAGAATAGGAGAAGCCACATCATCATTGGGGGCAACATTGGCAAAAACAAGACAACACCCAATGAAAGCGCGCATGAGGATTATGCGAAGTGTGTTGAAGCGCTCTACGACTACGTCGATTATTTTGTCGTGAACGTCAGTTCACCTAACACCCCCGGGCTGCGCGAACTCCAGGAAAAAGAACCATTGAAGAAACTGCTTACGCTGGTCAAAGATCTGTTGCGAAACCGGCCCGGCCAAAAGCCCGTATTGCTGAAGATTGCGCCGGACCTTACCGTTGACCAGTTGAACGATGTTGTGGAGAT
>CAZIAG010000143.1:0-8798 GCA_964537375.1 uncultured Roseivirgaceae bacterium | reverse complement strand
CTCGTACTTGTAGGTCCAGCGACCATAGTACGTCATCGTATTCCCCTTGAAGAGGGTGGTGTCGTCGCCGCCGAATCCCGGGTCGTTTACCAGGACAAGGACGATTTTGTCTTTCACATCCAGGCCTTCATAGTCGTTCCAATTGTACTCCGGGGCCACGACGCCGAAGCCTGCGAAAACGATCTCTTCATCGTTCCAGGTGATCCTTGACTCCGTCCGTTCCGTGTTGAGAACGAAATCGTGGAATCCTCGAAGTGAGAACTCGCCATCCGGTCCTTTGATCGTCATCACACTGTCGACGGTTGCGGTGATCTCCACCATCGGTACTTCCTGCAAGTAACTTGCACCGTTGCCGGGCTCAAGGTCAAGTGCCCTGAATTGCTCTTCGAGGTAGTCGACCGTCTTTCTTTCGCCCTCCGTAAATGGCCTGCGGCCCTGGAAGTCATCCGACGATAGAACCCGGACGTGCTTTTCAAAGCCGTCAAGTGTAAGCGCTTCCAGGCCGTCCTGCGGATCATAGGGCGTTTCGGAAGCACAACCTGCAACGAACAATAACGATAAAAGGATCAGGGGAAGTCTCATGATGTGGTATAGGTTTAGAAGACCATAAAATAGGACATTCGCCACGGTTTCGCAATCGCGATTATGCTTTGCGGCTTATCGCGGATGCAAATGTGCGTATGCACGCAACATCATGGTGCAAACATGCGTGTTTACCGGCCGTTAAGCCGTGTTGAAGGATGCGAATCGAATCCGCTGGTCGCGTCTTCGAGGTTTTTTGATAACTTGTACGCATGAATCTGCGGTACCTGTTGCTTGGATTGATTTGCGTGTTCGTTTCAGGCTGTGACCATGTGTACCGACAGTGGGAAAAGGATGCGTTTCGCACTATGTCGTGGCGCAAAGACCAGGAACTGATCTTTGCTCCGGAGATCAAAGACATCGGCCAGACCTATGAACTGGTGCTGGGCATCCGGCATGTTTACGGTGCGCAAATTCCCAAAGTCCCGGTAAAGATGAGGATACTTGCTCCCTCGGGACGCGAAACCATCAAGGAGTTCACACTCCAGGTCATGACAGCTGGCGGCAAAACCATGGCGAGTTGCGCCGGCGACCTGTGTGATCTTGAGGCGCCGGTAGGCGAATTGGTCTTTACAGAACCTGGCGAATACAAACTCTACGTAACGCACAATGCACCGGAGGAAAGGATAAGAGGCATCCTCGAGTTTGGCCTGGAGATAAGAGAAAAGAAGTGAGACGTGTCATGTGGCCTATGTGCTGAAGTGGGAGATGGAAAGGCGTTCCCATTCATACATACTCACCTTGTAGAGGGCGATCAGAATTTCAAATGGAGGAGATAACAATACAGCCCGACATGATGGAGCGGCAGTTTTACCGCGTACTCGTTTCGCGGGGAATGTCCGAATCCAATGCCAGGATTTGTGCCGACCTGTTCACGACGAATTCTGTCGAGGGTGCGCTCACGCACGGCGTGTATCGCTTTCCCCGATTTGTAAGTTATATCGATGAAGGTGTTATCATTCCAAATGCGGAACCGAAGTGCGAACATGAAGGGGGCGCCCTGGAGGTGTGGAATGGAAACAGCGGTCCGGGTCCACTAAACGCGCTCACTTGTACCCGGCGCGTGATGGAGCTGTCGGACAAATATGGCATCGGTTGTGTCGCCTTGGCGAAAACAAATCATTGGATGCGTGGAGGTAAGTACGGCTGGATTGCCGGATCCGCCGGATATGCGTTTGTTGGCTGGACCAACACGATGGCGAATACCGCGGCCTGGGGAGCCATTGATGTTCGTCTGGGAAATAATCCACTTGTGATCGCCGCTCCTTATGACGGTGCTTGTGTCGTGCTCGATATGGCGATGTCGCAATATTCTTATGGTGCGATGGAACTAGCCGCAATGAAAGGGGAGAAGCTCCCTGTTCCGGGTGGTTATGATACCGATGGGCAACTTACTGATGATCCTACCGAGATCATTAGATCTCGTCGTTCATTACCCGTGGGCTATTGGAAGGGATCGGGACTCGCGCTGCTGCTCGATATCCTGGCAACATCCTTATCGGGAGGTCTTTCCACCGCCGGGATATCCAGGCAATCCGCGGAGACCGGAGTTAGCCAGGTTTTCGTGGCCTTCAATCTGAAAACGCTACCCCACGCTGATAAAGTTGCTTCAATGATTGCTGATATTATCAAAGACTACAAGGCATCTGCACCGGAGAGCGCAACAACGTCGGTCCGATATCCCGGTGAAAGGGCTCTTGCCTCGCGGCAAAAAAGCGAAGCGAACGGAATTCCCGTACAGAAGGAAGTCTGGGAGGAGATACTCCGTCTTTAGCGGAGTCCCGCGATGATAATTTGCACCATTACCGCGCGTGTCACAGACCAGCTACTCCGCCATCGGCAGCGCGGGAGTCTGCAGCGCCGGTGAGGTAACCGGTGGTTGGATCGACAAGGATGCCCATTGCCTGTCCCTGCAAATTATGGCGTAACTCGTTCAGGTTATGACCTTTTTTCCGGAGCGCTTCCTGTGTGTCGGGCGATAGCGCAAACTTTTCAAACGTAATACGGTCGGGGAGCCATTGATGATGAATTCGGGGTGCCTCGATTGCCTGCGCCACATTCATACCGTGGTCGACAACATTGAGTATTACCTGCAGGACCGTATTGATGATCGTTCTTCCTCCTGGAGCACCAATTACCAGCAACAGCTTGCCGTCCTTTTCCACGATAGTCGGTGTCATGCTCGACAACATTCTTTTCTCTGGTTTGATCTGGTTAGGCGATGTGCCGATTTGCCCGTCAAGTGTGGTGACACCAGGCATGGGATTAAAGTCACCCATCTCATCGTTGAGGAAGAATCCCAGTCCGTCCGCAATCACTTGCGACCCATAACTGTCTTCCAGCGTGTAGGTCAGGGACACAGCGTTTCCTTCCTTGTCAACGACCGACAGGTGTGTGGTGGAATGGCCATCGTAGAGTTGGCCAAACTTCGAGGAGTCGCTTACACTTGCTTTTTCGAGTTCGATGGTTGAGCGCAGGGAAGCGGCGTAGTCTTTTGAAAGAAGTTTGTCAAAAGGCAGATCGGGATTAAAATCAGGGTCTCCCAGGTGTTCAGCGCGGTTGGCGTAAGCACGGCGCATGACTTCGCTGAGGACGTGATAATAATTGGCGGATTGATAACCCAGTTCCTTCAGGTCGTACCCTTCAAGCATGTTCAGCATTTGCGCCAGGGTTAGTCCGCCGCTGCTGGGCGGTGGCATGCTGTAGATCTTGTGATCGCGATAAGTGAATACAATAGGTTTGCGTTCTACGGCCTGGTACTTTGCCAAATCCTCTTCGGTGATGATTCCGTTGTTGGCCTTCATAAAGGCGGCAAGCTTGCGCGCGACTTCACCCTTGTAGAATCCATCGTGGCCGTTCTTTTTAATGGCGGTGAGCGTGTTGGCCAGGTCGGGTTGTTTCCACAGGTCACCCGGCTCGTAGTAGTCGGTGCCGTTTTTATACATCACCTTCATTGTCGATGGGTATTGCTCCCAGGTGCGCCTGCGGCTCTTAAACTGTTGGTGCAATGCCCACGTGATGGGAATTCCCTTGCGCGCGAGGTCTATAGCCGGTTGAACGAGTTTGCCCCAGGGCAGTTTGCCGTATCTCGTATGCGCCAGGTGCAGGCCGGCGACCGTGCCGGGTACGCCGACGGAAAGCACGCCGCGATGGTTCAATCCTTGAACGAGTTTTCCATCGTTATCCAAATACATAGTAGGAGAGGCTGCCAGCGGTGCTTTCTCCCTGAAATCGAAGGTAGTCACCTCGCCGCTGACGGGACGGTAAACGATAAAACCACCGCCACCAATGTTTCCTGCTGCCGGCCAGGTTACAGCCAGGGCAAATGCCGTCGCTACAGCCGCGTCGATCGCATTGCCTCCTTCTTTAATAATATCTCTACCGATTTCCGAAGCGATGGTGGAAGCGGATACCACCATGGCCTCTTTTGCGTACACGGGAATTCTTCCGCCCGTCGGCGTAAAGGCGACCATCGGAAGGACCAGGAACAAAAGGAGCAGGGCAATTTTCTGTTTCATGACGTTCGTGTGATGAGCGCTAAAAATACAAATCCCAGCGCACTATGCGGCATCCGTTTGTCTAAAATACACTGTGTACGTTGTGTTTTCGAAAGCACACATCTTTCTGGTTCCTCATTTGGGGACGCCGATAGTTTCGATCTCTATCGGGATGGGAATGATCGTAAGCGTAGACTGGTTGGAAACTTCGCCGAAGAGAAAGATCTATTTATCCCGTCGTGTGTAGTCGCGGAGGAGCGGGCTGAATTCCTGAAATATCAGGTTCACCGCTTCGTGGATACTGACTTCGTCTTTGATAAACTCGTCGTTGTTGATGAGGCCGGACGCGAATCCCTGCCACACAATGGCACCTTCTTTTCGGTCGATAAGTGAGATCAGCAATGTCCCGGCTTCGACGTGATAGGCCGCAGCGTCGTCGATCATCCGGTATTGCCCTTTTCCGAAATAGGTATCACCATAGTCGTCGTATCTCTTGAGCCGCACCGCTTTGTCAAATACCCGGAAGCTAACCAGCAGGTCGGCATTCGCCGGATCCTGCCGATAGCCCAGTCCGAGCATTTCCGCTCTCACCGCATCCCGGACATACGACTTCATCACGAGGTCGTTGAGAAAATAGTTTCCCTCGTCCAGTTCCATGTCTACCTGTGACGTCCAATGGAACGAGTCGTATTGAGTGAAATCGTGATTCAGGCGCCGATCGGTTTCTACGGTAACGTCCTGGGCATTTGCCCTACCGCCCACCCAGGCGATGATGACAAGAAAAACAAAACGCCTCATCCCGACCCCTCATTTATCATCGGTTGATAATACTAAACAATTTGCGAAATGGATTCTACACTGCCCTCGCGTGTACGCCCTCGGCGAATTCTTCAAGCATTTTCTTGTTAAACGCAGGAAGATCTTTTGGCGATCGGCTGGTGACAAGGCCCTTGTCTACCACGACTTCGCGGTCTACCCATAGTGCACCGGCATTCATAAGGTCGCTCTTCAGGGATGGATAGGAAGTAACCGTCCGTCCTTTCAGTAACCCGGTTTCGATGAGACTCCACGGTGCATGACAAATGGCCGCCACAGGTTTGCCGTTCTCCAGGAAATGCCTGATGAACGCCACGGCTTTTTCATTCTGACGCAAATCGTCGGGATTCATAACGCCGCCCGGGAGCAGGAGCGCATCGTAATCATCGGCTTTCGCCTCATCGAGGGGCTTATCGACCTTTACCCGAGTGCCCCAATTATCCTTGTCCCATGCCTT
This sequence comes from uncultured Roseivirgaceae bacterium, assembly GCA_964537375.1. GTDB lineage: Bacteria > Bacteroidota > Bacteroidia > Cytophagales > Cyclobacteriaceae > Chryseosolibacter. The sequence continues at coordinate 3,446 of CAZIAG010000143.1, read as the reverse complement.
AACTTCTCCCTCTTGCGGAGAAACGACTTCGGCCTGGACGCCCGCCTGTTGCAGTGCCTCCCGCGGATTAGTCAGTTCTATTTGTTCGAAGCCTTCCTCGACAAGAATCGCTACTCTCAAGTCCTTTAATTGTGCCATAATCGTTTTTTCGTCTGGTTTAGTCCCTTGACCTGAAAAAATGTGTACCTCAAAAGGAGAATACCTGAAAATTGACAAGGGAGGTGGCCATGCCGTTGTTGCCGGTTGGTGTCAACGTTGTATTTTTGGCCTGTTTTTGGTGCACGATTGCAAAACAGTTTCCTTATGGCAAAGGCATCTTTTTCAGAGTTGATCAGCAGCGACAAGCCGACGTTGGTGGATTTCTACGCGGAATGGTGCGGACCATGTCAAATGATGAAACCAGTGCTGGAGCAGCTGAAGCACGAGGTTGGTGACAAGGTGCGCATCATTAAGATCGACGTGGATAAAAATCCGGAGCTGGCAAACCTGTTCAAAATTCGCGGCGTGCCGACGCTGGCGCTCTTTAAGAAAGGTGAACTGAAGTGGATTCAGCCCGGCGTCGCGCAATTGGCGCAGCTGCATGGGGTGATCGAACAGCATTCACAGGAAACGGTGAATTCCTAGCACGCAGAGGCAACATGGGGGCACTCGGGCACCGACGCGTTCGCCCTCAGCTGTACATATATCTCTTGAAGATCGTATCCAGCTCGTGGTAAAAAAGCGGCTCGTTGTTTTCGGCGACTGCGGCGCTGTCGGTCAGCCGAATTTGGGAGATCAAAGGTTCATAGTGATTTACGTTCACTGGCGAGATCAGTAATTCTTTCAAATCCTTGCGGATGAATTCAACCTTTGTATTCGAGAGTTCGTGAACTCCGAAGCGGGCGTCAACATAACTTCGGAGATGCCGTTCGTCGAGGAAATCCTTAATAAGATCATTGCGCAGTTTACGGATAAGATCCAGTATCCGTTCGTCGGTCCATTGGGTGTTTACAGCATTTACTTCCATGATGGCAAAATCAGGCCTCGTGCCTGACAATTCGTGTCAATCAGGGGTTCCATCAAAGTTGTGCCACATCGTTGGTCCTGATGCCGAAGTGCATTGACGAACTTGAGCTACTGCAGGAGAAAGAAGGATCCGATCGTAAGGGCAGCGACGTTGGATTGAATTTTTTATTCTCCTGGACGGTATCTTTTCAGGCAGTGAAGGAAATTTTTCTCAGAATTAATCAATACCTCCTTTTCGTCATCCTGGCAGTGGTCGTATTGTATTTTGGCAGGCCGATTCTTATTCCGGTCATCTTTGCGGCAATGCTGGCAATGCTTATGGCGCCGGTGTGCAGGAGGATTGATCGATGGGGAGCGCACCGTGCCGTGTCCTGTACAGTTTGTATCGTGATCCTCGCGGGATTTATTGCCGGTGTTGGAATAGTAGTCGGCGCACAGGCTTCTGCCTTTGCCAAAGATTTTGATCAGATCAAGCAAAAAGGTTCGGAGATGATGGAACAGGCACAGACGTTTGTTGAGCGCAAACTCGGCATCTCTCCCGAAAAGCAGAAGTCCGTCATACGGGAACAGACACAGGGTGCCGAAAAAGCCGCCGGCAGCGCAGCCGCTAAAATCCTGACGGCGATCACTTCGGTTGTGGCCGGTATCGCGTTGACCTTGGTCTTTACCTTCCTTTTCCTTTTTAATAAAGAGAAATACGAAAAGTTCTTTCTGAAGATATATGCAGACGAGGAACAGACCCGTGTAAAGAAGGTGGTCAGTCAGATCAGTCATGTTTCTCAACAATACCTTATTGGCAAAGTGATGTCGATAACAATTATCGCCGTGCTGTATTCGATCGGATTATCGATTGTGGGGATAAAGAACGCCATTCTCCTGGCGGGGATCGCGGCATTGATGACGCTTATTCCCTACGTAGGCACCGTGTTGGGGGGGGCGATACCTGTGCTCATGGCATTGGTGACGGAAGACTCATTTCAGCCTGCGCTTTACGCTGCGCTGGTGATGTTCGCCATTCAGACCATCGACAACTATTTTATTGAACCCAACATCGTTGGCGGTGAAGTAAATCTCAGCGCCATAGCTTCTATTCTAAGTATTATTGCTGGCGGCCTGGTTTGGGGTGTGGCTGGGATGATCCTTTTCCTGCCGATGGTCGGGATTCTCAAGATCATTTGCGATCATATCGAACCGTTGAAACCGTTCGGTTATGTTATCGGGGATCCATCTGGAAAAAAGGCGTCGGCAGTGGGCGGCTGGATTAAGGGGAGAATCAGTGCACTGCGAGGACGGAAATAGATCAACCTTTTCATCACCGGTGATCGCTCTTTGCAATTAGAAGAATGAATGGCATTCACGCTTCAAACGTTACACGCGGCACGCGTTGTGAATTTTTCGGATGAAATGTTTTGTCAATACGCGGGTTGCCGCTGAAGTGTTTTAGAATTGCCGCTCGGCGAGTAAAACGCATCTTCAGGGAGCCTACGGCCGGTTCGATTTTGGAACGGTGTATCGTTTTCTTACGCGCGAAACCAAATCGCAAAATAGTATGGATTAGTTAGTTTGGAACGCCACATATTTGTATTGTCAATGGAACGGATGACAGAAGGTTTTCAGCGTGGGTTCGACAAATGCACCTGAAAAAATTTTTGACTAACGATATGCTACCGCGAGGTCGGCGACGTTATCAGAAAAGGTGACTGGAATTCTCGCCATCATTTTATGGGTTACCTGAGCCCGGGAAAATGATGACAGATTTTGCTAACCGGAAGTACCTGATGGGTTGAGTTGGGTGGCTGCTCAGATATAGTGCTGAATTTTTTTGCGGCCGGCTTCCGGTTTAACCGGATTTACTTGAACACCGTTCATACCTGAAGTGTTGTGTTGTGGTTTGTTGATTAAGATCAGGTTTATTGGTTTGCAGAAACCCGTTTAACGATCCTCAAGGGTGGGGAGAGTTGACGGGTTTCTTTCTTTGTTGTTGGATGGGTTCGACCGGGGATCTGGTTCACGCGTTTTTCATGGTCTGAATGGCACGCTCCAGGATTGGGAGTTGCTCGGGTATGATATGGCGCGCGGCATCTTCGAAAGTCATCCAGGCGGCTTTATCTTGTTCAGGGAATTCTTGAATTCGTCCGGACTTCGGAGGCCACTCGAGTTTGAACGTGTTGCATTGAATTCCCGTGGTTGGGTCCCACTCGCCACGAAATGCCCACGCATATACGATCTTTCCGGATTTTTGTCGGATATGCCCCAGTTCGTGAAATGGAGGTGTTGGAATAAGGCCGGTCTCTTCTGCGAACTCGCGTTGGGCGGTTTCGAGAAGATCTTCATTCTCGGAGTCGGGGAGCCCTTTTGGGATACTCCACACGCCCAGGTCCTTGTTCCTGAAGAACGGTCCGCCCGGATGCACGAGGAAGAATTCCAGGTGTCCCTGGTTG
>CAZIAG010000142.1:4427-8810 GCA_964537375.1 uncultured Roseivirgaceae bacterium | reverse complement strand
CCCATACACAATAAAAACCTTACGCATACGTTGGGAGCGAACCATGCGTATGTATTTCATACCAAAGACATTCTAAGATGACGCTTGGCCAAAAAGCGGGGCGCCATTTTCAGACTACCTCACCATTTCGTTGATTTCTTCTCCGCGAACGAAGGTTATTTAGGATTTAAAATTTTGCCGGGCACCAATAATGGCGAAACTAAGATTAGTTACCATCAAAATCCCGGAACAACAAAGGCCACGCGTCTGAATCCTGACAAAGCCTTTACGGCGGGCAACGCCGATTCTACGCCTGAATTTCAAATCAGTCTCGGCCTAACCTGTCTTTTGTTCTATTTTTGCGTCCATGATCAATATAAAAGAGATTTTTTCGGTCGCCCTCATTTTGTTTTCAGTAATTGATATTCTCGGATCCATACCTTTTATCATTCTGATTCGAAAAAGAGAAGGTCGCATTCAGGCTGAAAAGGCCACCATTATTTCAGGTGTTCTGATGATTGCCTTCCTCTACCTGGGGCAGTCGGTGCTACAGCTTTTTGGGCTCGATGTGGCGTCATTCGCGGTAGCCGGCGCCATTGTCATTTTTATCGTGGCGATGGAAATGATCCTTGGTATCACGCTCATCAAGGACGATCCGAATGCGAAGGGATCGGGATCGGTAGTGCCGCTTGCTTTTCCACTCATCGCCGGCGCCGGCACACTCACCACCATTCTTTCGCTGCGCGCTGTTTACCAGGAATGGAATATTCTCATTGGGATCGTGCTGAATGTTATCGTCGTTTACGTAGTACTCCGGTCCAGTGCCTGGTTGGAACGAGTCATTGGCGAGTCCGGTTTTTCCGTGCTGCGCCGTGTTTTTGGTGTGATCTTGCTCGCCATCGCCGTGAAGATCTTCAAAACTAATGTATTCACTGTTTAGTGTATAATCTATGATCAGAATCTACACTGATGGCGCAGCGCAAGGCAACCCGGGCCCGGGTGGATACGGTGTCATCATGAAATACAACGACCACATAAAGGAGTTATCCCAGGGCTTCCGGCTCACGACCAATAATCGCATGGAATTGCTCGCCGTCATTACGGGCCTGGAGGCGATTCGGAAAACCGGAATACCGGTTACGGTTTATTCCGATTCCGAGTACGTCGTCAACGCCGTGGAAAAAGGTTGGATTTGGACGTGGGAAAAGAACCACTTCAAGAAAAAAGCTAATATAGATTTGTGGAAGCGCTACATTCCGCTTCATCACAAGTACCGTCCGAAATTTGTTTGGGTTCGCGGTCACGCCGGCCATCCGGAGAACGAGCGATGTGACTACCTGGCGGTCCAGGCAGCGTCGGGTGGAAACCTGCTGATCGATACTGGCTACGAAGAACAAAAAGGACCGGAAGGCCCCGGTCCTTTGTATTGATGCAAGATTACGTCTCCGACTCCTAAGAGTCGGCGAAGTGTGCCTGGGTCGTGACGGCTGTTACAGCTTGTAACACACTATTGTCAAGGCGTCCGGTCTGTAGTACACGAACCTATAGATCTGATCAAGATCGTATTCGGGTTCTCGGTCGTTCTTGATATCGATGGCATTGAGCACTTCTCCGGTCGATTTGCTCACCTGTATAAGTTGAACGCCACGTTTTTCTTGTCGCGTCATCATCATCACGAAGTCTGGCGCGTTCTGCGACGCCTTATGCCGCATCGAAAACCGCTGCATCGCCATCCTGGAATACGAGAAGCCTGCCCTCGAAAGATCTGCAAACTCTCCGGCCAACTGGCTACCTACCTGTTGGGTTGCGACATCAGCTGATTGTGCGGCTACGTGAGAAGCTGCTGCGGAGTAAGCTGCAGCGGCCGTGCCCACATACGCGGCATAAACGGATTGAGCCAGAAGCAGAGCGCGCATCACGCCAGGTTCGCGCGGTGCAGGATAGTACTTTGAAAACATCACCGAACCTTCCGGGCTGAACTTCATGATATTCTGTTCTGAATAGACCAGGACGCCGTCGTCCAATACGTCGATGGCCGTGGGGAGTTCCTTGCCTTCGAATTCAACCGTTGTTCCGGTCATCTTCCGGTAAGTACCGGCTACCTTGTCGATCTCGAACAGCGCAGCTTCTTTCGCTGAGAAGACATAGAGTTTATCGCCTTTCGCGCCAGTAGGGAATGGTTTCACTGTTCCTTTAAGTCCGGCGCCACCCGATTCAATCGAGTTGGACCAAAGCAGCGCACCGGTGTTGGTGTCAAGAATATTCACTTCGCGCGTCGTGACAAACAGGAGACCCTTTGGTACGAGTTCGGAGCTGACCAGGTCACCTTTCAGTTTGATCGACTTGTCATAGCGCAACGTTCCGGTGTTCGGGTCAAGGATATTGAGATAATATTCTTCAGCTTTGTTGTTCCACGCATTATCGAACGCTGTGGTAATAAGAATACCTTCTTTCGTGGGGAGATAGCTGACCACACTTCCCTGCGCCTTGATTCCTTTCCCCTTCTTTCCCCACATCGTCTGGCCCGTTTGGTAGTCGACGAGATTGATGGTCGGTTTTTGGGACGACCGGGGGCAGATGATCAATCCTTTCTCGTGAACAATCACGCGGTTCAGCCTGTCATTCTCTTTAGCCGGCTTATCCCACAATGGTTTTCCCGTTTCGATATCAAAGGCGTAATACAAGTTGGAGAAAATTTCCGCCGGTTCCCCTGACGCGGTCGTAAAGCCGGCGCCTGACGCCCCTTCCACTTCAACACCCACGAACGCAACGCCCTCCCGATAGGGCGAGAAATACACTTCGGCCCGCTTCGATTCCTCGATTTTGTTTTTCCAAATAACATCACCGGTTTCCGAATTGATACGCATGACATAAAACGGATGCGTGATCAGCATCGTGTTGTCATCCAATTCAACGGGTTCGCTAGTGAGAGACTGCAGGCTCTGCAGTTGTTGGCCGACGGCCTGGAGTTTTCCCAACAGTCCTCCTCCGGCAGATTCGCCCTTGAAAAGTTCACGGTTCGCCCAGAGCTGCTTACCGGAAGCAATATCATACATAAAGAGTGACGCAACCAACGTTCCCGGCTTCACGCCGATGACAAGTAGCCGGGCCGATGACGGCAGTACATGGCGGCTGAGCACGCCGATCTGTTCATGCCCCGAGTCAAACAGCACCTTACCGTTCTCCACGTTGATGATTGCTTGCATCGGCAGTGTGTTTTCTTCCCGGCTCGGTGGTGTTATCGTGATGAACTCCGTTCCATCAACCTCCGCATAACTTGAAACAGGAAGATTGGCAAACTCCTGGTTCGTCCAGATAACCTTACCTTCAACCGGGTCGATGCCATAGAGGGCTTCCTGCCCACCGACGACGAGATAACCCAGAGAATGAACACGCTGCCAGTGGATAGTACCTCCTGGCACGAGGGACCAAGACGCTGAAAGCTTGTCCTGGCCGAAAACATTTCCTGCGAATGACCAAAGGGCCACGAGCAGGAGTAACCTTCGATTGATTTTCATGGCTTAATATTTAGGAGTTTTAGGTTTCGCAATGAAAATTCCAGCCAACGGTTTATACCGTTTTCTTCGCACTTATCCGGCTTCGGTGGCCCTTTGCGGATTATCCCACCTCTCTCTCGCTCAATTCTATTCCCAAGGTCCTCAGCTCAGCAAGAATGGGGCCATAAAACTCGGACGTCGTCGGAATGACGACACCCGTCGAGCTGATCCGTTTGTTTAAGATTAGTTTACTGGCTATGGCCAACGGTAGACCTACAGTCTGCGCCATAGCCGTGTTGATTGCGTCGCTACCCGTTGCAACCAGGGATGCCTGTATTTCTTTTGTAGCTCCGCCGTGTTCATAGACGAATCGATGCCACATGATGATCTGGTCAAGATCTCCGGCGTCTAGCGTCCACCGCTTCTTGAGGATATGCTCAACAACCTGAGCGGGCGTTCCGTTTTCAAGGCCCACCGGTTCATCCGAAAAGAATCCAGACCACTCCAGACGTCGGATCTCCCCGCTATCGCTCGACAGGGAAAACTGTTTTGCAATTTGCTCCTGGACCGGCCCCGCTGCGTTATCGGACAGGAACGATTCAATAAAATCGCGGTGCGTCATCGTTCGTACACCATCCATTTTATACGAATCGTCGCAGCATCCCAGTTGCACAAGGATGTTCCATGCACTGCAAAAGCCCTTGTACCGCAAGGTTCCGCGAAGCATAGTGCGAATGTCATGTAGACCGTACGTCTCAATATATTGAAGAGAGTCGCGATTCGCGTAACCTTCAAGCTGACCGTGGCCGGGTACGTTGACCGGCGTAGTGCGTGCAAACAGTTGCTGATAGGGGATGTATTTGAACTTGCCCTGTTCCGTCGCGAACACCAGGTCCGTCAAGTCTTC
>CAZIAG010000142.1:0-4417 GCA_964537375.1 uncultured Roseivirgaceae bacterium | reverse complement strand
CCTGTCCTGCCATCACGACGTTGCGCGGATTCCATGTAAATTTGTAGCGCCAGGGATTTTCCGGGTCGGTTTCCGGTGCAATCAAGCCTCCGGTAAACGACTCAAAAGAGACGAGTTTGCCGTGCGAATTGCGGATCTTATCGATTACCTGCATGGCGCTCATATGATCAATGCCGGGGTCCAACCCACATTCGCTCAGGAAGACCAATCCCTTCGCTTTCGCATCGTGGTGAAGTTCTTTCATCTCCGGCGACACGTAGCTGGCGTTAACCATATGTTTTCCATGCTGAACACATTTCGCCGCTACGATCGGATGAAGGTGAGGTGGGAGAAGAGAAACGACAATATCGGCCGATCGAATGACCGAGTCGGAATCTTCAGCGTGGATATCAAAAGCAATTGCCTTACCCCGTGGATGGTCTTTCACACGGTCAGCGGCGGCCGCCACGATCGTATCCCCGACTGTTACCGACCACTGATTGTCATTGGCATGATCGAGCAGGTATCCGATCAATGCAGCTGAGGATCGTCCCGCGCCGAGTACGACGATGTTTCTCATAATCCGACTGGCAAATGATGTTAAATTCCGGCTTGAAATTAATAACTTACCTTTCTCAGCGCGAAAGGTTATGAAAAACTTTACCATCGTCGATCATATCGAGGACCTTGATGCTGAATCGAAATATTTGGTGCACAAGGCCAAGGAAGCGCTAGACCACGCCTATGCGCCCTATTCACGGTTTCTCGTTGCCGCAGCCGTATTGCTCGACGACGGCGCTGTTGTTACGGGCACAAACCAGGAGAACGCCGCATATCCATCGGGCATGTGTGCCGAACGTGTCGCTCTCTACGCTGCAGTCTCAACACATCCCAAAAGCGGTATCAGCAAGCTGGCGGTCGTCGCCCGCCGAAAGGGTGGAAAAGAACTGCTTCCCGCCACATTGTGCGGTCCGTGCCGACAGGTGATGCTGGAATTTGAGCAACGCCAGAAAGGGAAGCTGCAAATCGTGATGCTGTCAAAAGACCACCAATGGGTCATTGCACCGTCGGCAGAATCCCTCCTGCCCTTTTGCTTTACAAGCGCGAATCTCGACGTCCACGAAAAAAAATGAGGACAACGTTACATCAACTTAAAAATCAGGTTCAAAAGCATTAGCTTGCCCAAAAACGAGGTAAAGCGTATGACCTTTCTCAGGAACAGAACGCTCGCGCAATGGGCTCTTTATCTTCTGGGCGGCATGGTCGTGATCCTGCTGGCGGAGTACTATGTGCTTCGTTACCGGGTCGAACGCCTTGAAGAAATAGAAGAGAAAAAAGATTACGCCCGGACCATTCAACTATCGGGTCAACAAATCGCGCTTTTGGTCAATGACTGGCAGAACGGAGATACGAAGGTTGCGGCGAGGGTGCTTTCGATGCTCAATGAGCAAGAGCACAGACTTGAAACCCTGCGGGATGGCGGGCGTATTGAAGGTACCGACGTCATTATCGATGGCCTTTCGCGGTTGCCGCGAATAACTTTTGATCAACTCTTCAAGACCTGGACGGCATATTCGTCGCATGTAAGGAAGCTCGTTACCAATGGACCATTTACGCAAACTGAGGAAACGGACTCGACGGAGATTGCCGGCCCCGTGATGCTGCCAGCCCAATGGCTTACGCTGAGCCTTTGGTTTGATCGGCTTGAAGCAGATTTGACGGAACAGGCAGTGGGGCGAAAAAGGTCCGTTGAGGGTTGGGCCCTGGGTTTCATCCTTTTCGACATCGTTTTCCTCTGCCTCGTGTATTGGGCATTCCGGAGGTTTGTCGTGGGACCCATCCGGGACCTCAAATCCGACGTCAGGGATTTCCGCCAGAAAGAGCCGGCGTTTGAAAACGAGATCGGCCAGGTCACCCGTGAAGTGAACAATTTGCTGGAACAATTGAAGGACGCCCGTGATTTTGTGACATCGATTGCTTCGGGGAACCTGGATATTGATTATCGCAGCCTTGACGAAAATCATCTCGAAGGAAAGAACGCTCTTGCTGATGCGTTGATCACGATGCAAAACAAGCTCAAAGACATGAGCGTCGAAGAGCAGCGCCGTCAGTGGGCAAATGAAGGTCTTGCAAAATTTGTCGACATACTTCGTTCATCGGATGATAATATTGCACGCCTGGCAGACCGGATTATTTCGGCCCTGGTCAAATATACCGGGTCTAATCAGGGCGGTTTTTATGTGCTCAACGATGACGACGAAAACGACATTCACCTTGAGCTGGTCTCGCTGTTCGCCTTTGACATCAAAAAGCACCAGCGACAAAGACTGAAGCTTGGTGAAGGGCTTTTGGGCCAGGCATTCCTCGAGCGGGAGACAACGTTGCTGACAGAGATCCCCGAGGAATACATCAGGATAACGTCCGGGTTGGGCATGGCTAATCCGCGCGCCCTGCTCATGGTACCTTTGAAAGTCGACGAGACAGCCTATGGCATTGTGGAGCTTGCCTCTTTCCGAAATTATGAACAACACGAAATTGCCTTTGTGGAGCGGCTTGCTGAAACGATCGCTTCCACGGTGGCGTCGGTGAAGGCGGCCCAAAAAAATCGTGTCCTCATCGAGCAATTCCAAACGCAGACAGAACAGATGCATGCGCAGGAAGAGGAGATGCGACAAAACATGGAGGAACTCCAGGCCACGCAGGAAGAACTGGCCAGAAAGGAAAAAGATTACATCTCAGCAATTCAAGAGCTTGAGCAGAAGGTTCAAGATGCGGCCGGTGGTGAAGAGCTGAGCCGACTCACCGAAGAACTCCAGATGCAAAAGGAGAACTACGAAAAAGAGATCAGGGATCTCCGGGCAAAACTGGACGAGATAACCAACGCGGGAGGTGATTGGTCGGTAGCTGAGGAAGTGGCTCAGATGCTCAAGGTCCAGCTGGATGCGATGCGCATCACGCAGGAAACCACCCGTTAATCAGATCCAATTCCGCGACCGATAGCTCTGCCAGCCTCTCTCGAGGAGAAGTCGCGCCTGTTTCTCCAGGTCGCCGTCGAGGCGTTTGAAGTGAAAGCATGTCAATCCCTTCTTAAGGGAAAGCACATCGGGCAGGTCATCGCCCCCGGCGTTCGGGTCAAAGTACAAGGGTTGAAAGTATAGTCCAACGTAGTTCCTGAACTTGACCAGGCTGGCGAACATCACTCCCTTTCTCAGTTTTTTTCCTCGGATAGAAATTTCACGAGTCGTCCAGACCTCGAAGTGGGACGCTGTATTTTCGATTACCCGCAATGAGGGTTTGAACTGAGCGATAAGCGATCTGAGTTTGTCGAAGACGACCTCGAGGTCTTCCGCGTAGGGTATTGCGTTGTTCTTAATGTGGGCAGCCGTCGACGTTTTAATTGCCATGGTTACCAAAACTCTGACTCCGCGCATCGCAGGGCCGGGGAAGATTGATCATTACCAGGTCTGCCATAGGTTCACGACGGCATAGACAAAAAGCAAAATACTGCACCATGTCAGCGCACCAAAGACCTTGTGTATCTTTTCTTCGCTCCTGAAAAAGAGACATTGAACAATAAATTGCTTCACCATACTATAGCCATTGAGAGGATTGCCGGGGGAAAGAAGCGCATCCCCTATTCAAAGATAAGGCTAAACCAATTCAGATTCCGGCCGGGTACTTAAAAAAGAGAGGATCGTATGTTTTCCGGGCATGAGGGCGGTGAATATTATGACTTTTATATATTACAAATCCTTTTTTTTCAGCTAATTAGCGCAGATTACCTAAACCTGTCGATTCCCCGAAATCGGCAGCATGCCGGAGCCTATACACATGTAATATTTACAGGGGAAATATGCCCGGCCTCGGGTAACAGACGCATAATTTTGAGGCTTAACTGTAAACCCCATTCATGCAGGACATTGACATTGCGGATCTGAAGCGCATTTCCGAGCTGATTTTTCAAAAGTACAAGTACGACTTTCGGAATTATGCGATGTCATCCTTCAAGCGAAGGGTGCTGCGCATCATGGACCTCAAGAAGCTCACCGTTGAGTCGCTGCTCCGAAGGCTTTCCGACGTACCTGAATTTATCAACGAATTTCTGGACGAATTGACCGTCAACGTGACGGAGATGTTCCGCGACCCTAGCTTTTGGCGAGTAATGCGGGAAGAGATTATCCCGGCAATCCTCCTCAACCACAAAAAGTTCAAGATATGGCACGACGGATGTTCATCCGGCGAAGAGGTGGTCACGATGACCATCCTCCTCAAAGAGATGGGTATCCTCGAGGATGTTTCGATTATCGCCACCGACCTCGACGTGAGTGTACTTGAACGGGCGCGAAATGCCACTTACCCGATCAAGAACATGGACCTGAATGAAAAGAATTACATCCGCTTTCAGGGTTCTTCTTCATCGCTCAAGGACTCTTACCGT
>CAZIAG010000141.1:0-8837 GCA_964537375.1 uncultured Roseivirgaceae bacterium | reverse complement strand
CGTGGGTGAACACGGCCACAACAAAGCAAAGTGCGAGAGTGTAAATTATTCTTTGACAGATGTTCATCCTCCAGGGCTGGTTGTTACCCGAAGATACGCAAAATAGGAGGGCCGGTTGCCTTTATGTGTCTTTAAAATTGGCAGAATGGAAAAGCCCGGTTGATCTTCCGGGCTTTCTAAGAAAAATGTCAACTCAGTGGTTACATTCCGAGCGATTGGTTTTCCGTCGAGGCAAGCTCAAGGATTTTTTCGTACTCTGCAGGTGTCAGGTCGTTGAAGAAATAATGTACCGGGTCAACATGTTTTCCGTTGATAATAACTTCGTAGTGCAAGTGGGGCGCAGTGGACAACCCCGTGTTTCCGACGTAACCGATGAGGTCGCCACGCTTCACCTGTTGTCCAACTTTTACATTGAATCCGTGCATGTGCGCATAACGCGTCCGGTAGCCGAAGCCGTGATCGATTTCAACCATCTTTCCATACCCGCTGAACTTTACACTAACAGTCACCACCTTTCCATCTGCGGTTGCGTATACAGGTGTTCCGATCTCGGCCGCGAAATCGATACCCATGTGGCTCTTCTTTACCTTGTAGATCGGATGGAACCTTGGACCAAATCCGGAAGCCAGGGCGATAAGTTGTTTATTGGATATCGGCTGAATAGCGGGGATTGCTGCAAACAGTTTCTCTTTGTTCTGTGCGAGCTTTACGACTTCATCCTGAGACTTGGATTCGATATAAAGCTTTCTGCGAAGCTTGTCCACTTTTTCATGAAGGGCGATAACCATGTCACCGTGTTGCAAGCCCTTTTCACGAATGTCGGCGTAACGGTCCGCACCCCCAACGCCCGCGTTCCTCACCGACTTTTCTATCGGCTCTGCACCCAGTACCACGCGATAGATGTTGTCATCGCGATACTCGATCTTATTGAGTATCTCCGACATCTCTTCGACGTCCTCGTTTATTTTGCTGTAGTAAAACTTGAGTTGTGCAACTTCATTGCGCAACATCAGTTCGTTAGGGGATTCAAAATAATTCGTGTAAAGAATGACAAGTACTACGGCCATCGCGAGGGTCAGTGTCAACAGGCCCAGGGCATTCAGAATAACATCGCTCTTCTTCGTGCGAATGCGCTCGTACTTGCAGGTCTCTGTGTCGTAGTAGTATTTGATCCTTGCCATACGTTCGTCTATTACGCAGTTTGAGGTCTAAACGGTTTCATCACAGTTTCATTGCACTCGATAAAGGGTCCCCCCAGCAGATCGATACAGTAGGGTACTGCGGGGAAAACCGCATCCAGGCATTCCCTGATGGCTTTGGGTTTGCCCGGCAAGTTTATAATCAACGTCCTATTTCTAATTCCTGCGGTCTGTCTCGAAAGTATGGCCGTGGGCACATACGCGAGGCTCCTGGCGCGCATCAGTTCCCCGAAGCCCGGCATCATCTTGTCACATACGGCCTCCGTGGCCTCAGGGGTGACATCCCTCTTAGCTGGTCCCGTACCACCTGAAGTGATTACCAGACAACAACCCCTTTCGTCCGCCATCCGCTTAATCGTCTTTTCAATGATGGGCTGTTCATCGGGCACTACGGCATATTCCTTTTCCCAGGGACTCCTGAGGTACTCCGTCAGCGTGGCAGCAATTGTTATGCCCGGTGTATCCTCATAAATTCCCTGACTGGCCCGGTCAGAAACGTTGATTATGCCGATTCTGATCATCGTTTCAAGCCTAAGCCTCGATATTCTTTTTCATAAACGGCACTTTTTCGGAGCGCCCCTTCTTATAGACTTGTCTGCCCTTGTCAATTCCCTTCCGCAATTCCTTCTGCTTCTCCCGAGGTAGCCGAATGATATCCTTGCATTCTGTCGAGCAACAGCCGTCATACTTTTCAGCACATTCCCGGCACTGAATAAAGAGCAGATGGCAGCCATCATTCCTACAATTGGTGTGGTCGTCACAGGGCTTTCCACATTGATGGCACACCGCAATGATGTCGTTGGTAATACGTTCGCCGAGACGTTCGTCAAAGACGAAGTTCTTGCCAATGAACTTGTTCTCAAGGCCCAGCTCACGGACCTGGCGCGTGTAGTTGATGATCCCTCCATGCAGCTGGAACACATTATTAAAGCCGCGGTGCCTCATCCAGGCACTGGCCTTTTCACAACGAATACCGCCGGTACAATACATCAACAGGTTCTTATCCTTGTGCTCCCTCATCAAGTCTTCGACGACCTGAAGTTCCTCCCGGAATGTATCGACATCAGGACAAACTGCGCCCTTGAAGTGGCCTACTTCGCTTTCATAGTGGTTGCGCATATCCACGATGATTGTGTTCGGATCCTCCGCCAGCCGGTTGAATTCAATCGCGTTTACGTGAACACCCGTATTCGTGATGTCGAACGCATTGTCGTCCAATCCATCGGCGACAATCTTTTTACGGACCAGGATCTTGAGTTTGAAAAAGGACTTCCCGTTGTCATCAACCCCCAGATTGAGATGGACGCCCTTGAGGAACGGGATACTGTCCAGATATTGACAAAATGCATCCAGCTTTTTGGCAGGAACGCTGACCTGCGCGTTGATCCCCTCGTGGGCCACGTAAATGCGCCCCAGCACGCCCATGCCTTCGAAGCCAAGAAATAGTTCGTTCCTAAAAGCGTGAGGATCGCTTATTTGATGATACCGGTAGAAGGATATAGTCACCCTTTGCTCCACCGCAGCCCGCATTTTCTCCTTGAGAAGCCGGCCTTCAACCCGGTTGTATAACTTCATAAAGCGCTGATTAATTGCAGGTTAATCCAGTCTTTAAGTATTCTTAATCTGCAAAGATAGGAAAAAAACGGCGGTCCGGCCAATCGACGGACGACCGTCAGGATTTGGGTTTGAGCTGCCCGCGAAGTAGCAAATTGTATTCTTCGCAAGTGAGAATGCCCTGCTCGTTGCAGTATGGACAGGTCTTGAACTGAGGCCCGAATGGCCCGGGCTTCTTGATCACGTGACTTCCGCGGCAGACGGGGCAGCTCACTTTACCGGAGGGCCCACAGTCGATATCGTAGCTCGTCGACAATACTTCTTCCGCATTCTTTGACTCCTCAACACGTCTCCGCGTCAGCTCAGTTTCTGCGCGTGAGAGATAATCGACGGCCTCATCATAGAATCTACCCGAGGTGCCTTTGAGTTGAATGTATTTGTTGAGCCAGTCAACACTCTGTCTAAACTGGTGCAAGTGAAATGAATTCTTGCCAAAGTAAAACGTGAGGTCGGACGGAACGCTTCGAAGGTTATTTAGCGCGTACCTGAATTTCTCGTCCGCCAGTACATACGCACCCTGTTCCATGTAGTAAATCCCTGAGTCGAGATGGCGCATTACCTCTGCCTGCTTTCGGTGTGCTTCTTGTTGTAGGTATTCTTGTCGACGTTGTTCATCGCTTTGCGCGAAAGCGGTGGCAACGATGAGGTGAACGATCAATAGCGACAGCGATCTCTTCATACAAACCGTTCCTTCGGAATATTCAGCCATTCAAGTGCTGCGTTGTGGAAGACATCTTCCTTGATACACTGCTCAATTTCCATCTCTTCAATGAATTTGCCGATCTCCAAATCCCCTAAAGGAAACGGATAATCAGATCCGAGTGTAACCCGACGCGAACCAACCTTTTTCACTACGTAGTCGAGCATCTCGGGATCATGCGTTACACTGTCAACCCAAAAACGCCCAAGGTAATTCCGCGGCGGAACGTTATTGTCGATCGCTACAAGATCAGGGCGGCAGTCAAAGCCATGTTGAATCCGTCCCAGGGTCGCCAGGAACGAGCCTCCGGCATGTGCAAAGTTTACACGCAAACCAGGCAAGCGTTCAAAAATCCCGCCAAAGATCATCGAACAGATCGCGCGAGTTGTCTCGGCAGGCATCCCAACGAGCCAAGGCAGCCAGTATCGCGGCATCTGCTTTTCACCCATCATGTTCCACGGATGCACGAGCACGGCCATATCCAATTTCTGGCAGGCTTCGAAGACCGGATAGAACCGATCTTCGTTAAGGTTGAGGTCGTTGATATTTGAACCGATTTGGATTCCGCTCAATCCGATCTTCTTGCAGCGTTCGAGTTCGCCGATGGCAAGCTCCGTGTCCTGCATGGGAAGGGTAGCCAGACCGAGATAATGTTTCGGATATTTTTCGACCAGGTCTGCCAGGTGGTCGTTGAGAAATTTCGCGATGTCAAGGCCATCCATTGGACGTGCCCAATACGAGAACATCACCGGAATCGTGCAAACGACCTGAACCTGTGTGTGAAATTGTTCGTACTCGTCGATACGAAGGTCAGGGTTCCAGCAGTTTTCCTTAATCTCTCTGAAGAACTGGTTTCCGCGCATCATTTTTGCGAAACCCTTCTTGTGATGCTGCAGGTAAATAAAATCCCCGTAGCCGAATTTCTTCGTCCAGTTAGGAAGTTTCTTGGGAATGATATGAGTGTGAGAATCTATCTTCAGCATCCAACCATCTGAATCCTTGCAATATCGGGCTTTTTGGGAAAAGCGAAAACCGCCAATTCACGATGCATGAACGTCAGGTGGAGTATGCGCGGAGTTCTCCGGGCGCCGTTTTGCAACGCTCAGAGCGGATAAGTGACGCGAACACATGCCTTGCCTACCATCCAGTGCGGTTTGTCCGCCTGACGAACTGGTTAGCTTCGTCGAAGTTTGTAATCTTCATGTTCTTCGCGTCCCACAACAATTTCTTTCGGCCGGGGTATCTGCCATTTGCATCCTTGATCGAATAGCTTCTCAATGCCAGGTTACCCATCAGCACCGCCTCCGTAAATGGACCCGCGTATTCGAAGGGTGAACTGACTTCTTTTTTCCCGTAACCCGCGAGACAGGCCTCGATCCATTGAATGTAATGACCATCCGGGCCGTTGGGCACACGAGGTAATGTCTCTTTCACCTGTATGTCTGCCATTCGGGACGTGGGCAGCAACACGGGCATCATGTTGTAGTTGCCCATAAGTTTTCCCTTGGTCCCTTCAAAGATGTAGCCACCGTCCCAGTTGCCCAATTGTTCATCGGGGAGAAGTTCTTCAGGACGTTTTGGAAGGAGGCCGCCATCCATCCACGTCAGCGTGATATCACCCTTGCCATCGGTACGCGGAAACTTCATGTGTATAATAGACGATGCGGGACAACTGTCCGGATAGTCAGCAACGTCGAAGAATCCCTTCCACATGGTTGTCGTGCTGCATTCCACTTCAGTAGGAAAATCGATGGGCAAAATACGAAAGGCGGCATCCATGATGTGACAGCCCATGTCACCGAGTGCGCCCGTCCCGAAATCCCACCAGCCTCGCCAATTGAATGGATGATAGGCGGGATTGTAGTCGATATAGCGTGCAGGTCCAATCCAAAGGTTCCAATCCAGTTGCTCAGGGACTTCAAATTTCCCGGTTGGCGTTGCCACACCTTGAGGCCAAACCGGTCGATTTGTCCAGGCGGTCACGTGAGTAACTTCGCCAATGGTTCCGGCATCGACAAGTTCTTTTGCACGCCGAACGGCGTCGGCAGACGCGAATTGATTTCCCATCTGGGTAACGACTTTATACTCTTTTGCAGCCTTTGCGAGCCGGCGTGCTTCATCAATCGACCACGTGAGCGGTTTCTGCACATAAACGTGCTTACCTCGCTCCATCGCAGCCAGTGCAACGACCGCATGCGTATGGTCAGGTGTGGTCACAATAACAGCGTCGATGCCCTTGTCCTCCTTGTCAAGCATTTGACGGAAGTCACGATAAAACTTGGCTTCAGGAAAATTCACCTTTGGCTTGCTCGCCATCCGTTCATCTACGTCGCAAAGAGCGGCGATACGCGCGTGGGGCGACATCGCGGTCTTGTTGACGTCTTCGACGCCCTTGCCGCCCACACCAACAGCCGCCACATAGAGAGTATCGCTTGGAGCAATAAAACCTTTTCCACCGAGCACAAATCTCGGAACAATAGTGAATGCGGTTGCTGCCATGGCCGTATTCTTCACAAATGTCCTTCTCGAAATGGATGCGGATCTCCTGTTTGCTTTCATCTTTGTTAATGTTTTTCTTAACCCAGTTTCCAGCCCTCCCTGTACTCGCGTCGCACAAACTGGTTGGCTGCTTCAAAATTCGTCACTTTCATGTTTTCGCCATCCCAGAGCAGTTTGATGTTCCGCCCAGGATAGTTGAACCGGTTGGGACTGTCCTTGCGCGGCTCGCGAATATCGTGAGAACGAATAGCCAGGTTGCCCATTAGGACGGTCTCCGTCAACGGTCCGGCTATATCAAATGGTGAGCTCACTTCCATATTGCCATAACCGGCAATGCAGGCCTCTACCCACTGAGCATAGTGTCCGTTGTCTCCGCCCGGAACGCGTTTGATCGTTTGCGGCACTTTGACTTCATTGTTTCGCGACGTCGGTAGGAGGGAAGGGTACATTCCGTACGTTCCGCACATCATTTTCCCTTTCGTCCCTACGAAGATTACACCGTTTCCACCGTCGCCCATTCTTTCATTGGGCCCCAGCTCCTCGGGACGTTCAGGCTGTATGCCTCCGTCCATCCAATGCATCTTAATGTCGGCTTTGCCATCCTGGCCTGGAAAGGTGAGAATTACATACGACGACGGGGGACAGCTCTCAGGAAAGTAGCCGCGCCTGAATTCGTCAACATATACGGATCCGACGCTCGCGGTGACGTCAACAGGATATTTCAGATTGAGTACTCTAAATGGCGGCTCGATGATGTGACATCCCATGTCGCCAAGCGCTCCGGTTCCATAATCCCACCAGCCTCGCCAATTGAAAGGAACGAGTTTATCGATGTACTTCTTGTACGGTGCCGTTCCAAGCCAAAGGTCCCAGTCAAGCTCCTTCGGTACCTTGGCCTTTGCCGTCGGCCAGGGGATTCCCTGCGGCCAAACGGGACGATCGGTCCAGCAATAGACGGTGTGTACCTCGCCAATCAGTCCTGCGTTGTACCACTCCATCAGCTGACGAACTCCGTCACCGGAAGCCCCCTGATTTCCCATTTGGGTGACGACCTTGTATTTTTTTGCGGCTTCGGTCAACACACGTGCTTCGTAGATATCGTGCGTGAGTGGCTTCTGAACGTAGACGTGCTTGCCGAGTTGCATGGCGGCCAATGCTTGCACCGCGTGGTTGTGATCAGGTGTAGAGACCGAGACAGCGTCAATGTGACTATGCTCCTTGTCGAGCATCTCTCTGAAATCCTTGTAGTACTTTGCCCTTGGAAACGCCTTTCTCGATTTTGCGGCGCGCCTGTCATCTACATCGCACAGAAAAGCAATCTCGGCTTTTCCGCTTGCCGCGAAACTTGCTAAATCGCTTTCTCCTTTTCCGCCTGCACCGATTCCCGCAACATGCAGCATGTCACTCGGAGCGCGGTAACCATTACCAAGAACATACCGTGGTACGATGGTGAATGCAGCGGCTGCCATACCGGCATTCTTAAGGAATTTTCTTCGGGATGTGCTATGCGGCCGACTATCGGCCTCCTTGCTTCTTCTCTTTGGCATTCTACTGATCGATTTTTAGGTCCACATATTTAAGAATCAAATCGGACGGATATGTCCAGCGTCCTTTGATCGTATTGTATGCCGTATTGTTTCAATACTTCATCGGGAACACCGTCCCATTGATTCGGGCGATTTCCAACGTATCCAAGGTCTTCGATGCCCATCTTGCTGGTGAAAAAACCGCATGCGGTCAGGTCGCGCATTGTGTTGAAGAATGCGACACCGTGTTCCATACCGGGAGCCGCCTCCTCGGGATAGGCGATGGCGTCGACCATTTTTGTTTGTTCATCATCACTACAGGAAACAAAATCCTTATTGAAACGCTTCATACATTGAACATCCAACCATTTTATGCCGCCTCGCAGTCTGGTTTGATAATGCGGCATGTCCTTGGCGATAAATTCGATGAAGGCTGGGACACCCGCATCCGTTGCACTACCCGAGGTTTCGTCGGCCGGAATAATGATGTCCGCCAGAACCGATATCGTCTTCATTTCATGGTCGGTGAAAAACGTTTCTTCCGCCAACTTCCTTTCGCGCGCTAGCTCTGTCGGGGTTCGGTCGTAGTTTAGCTCCGGGGCTTTTGCTTCGGCGGTAGGTTTTTCGGTGTCACACGACTGGAGTAGGAGGCTGGTACCTGCCGCTCCTACAACCATTGACTTTAGATATTTTCTTCTGTCCATCTGATAAAGGTATTAGATGTTCTGTTTCTTCAATTCGTCTACGATGTATTCAGAGGTTCTCATCGAAAGCGCAAGAATCGTCCAGGTCGGATTCTTATCCGCCTGCGATACAAACGGTCCGCCATCTACAAACAGGTTCTTGCAATCGTGAGCCTGGCAGTATTTATTGAGGACGGACCGCTTCGGATCGTTCCCCATACGAGTCGTTCCAACCTCGTGAATGATCCTGCCGGGCGCCTCCAGACCGTAGTTGTTTTCCTTACTTCCTTTTCCCCACGTAACGACGCCGCCCATCTTGTGAATGATCTCCTCAAAGGTTTCCTGCATGTGTTTCGCCTGCTTGATTTCGTAGTCGCTCCACTTGTAATGGAATCGCAGTACAGGGATACCATATTTATCGACCGTGTTCGGGTCGATCTCGCAATAGTTATCCTCGCGGGCAACCGCTTCGCCGCGACCTGCCATACCGAAGGATGCGCCGTAGAACCACCGGTAGTCATCCTTCAACGAGACCCCGTATCCGCCGGCGCGTTTCACTTTTCCGTCACGTCCCGGGTACTTTCCATTCAGGCCTTGCATTCCGAAGCCGAAACCG
>CAZIAG010000140.1:694-8915 GCA_964537375.1 uncultured Roseivirgaceae bacterium | reverse complement strand
CTTGTCGGATCGTGGGCTTTTGCGTGTAGGCTTCGCTGCGGATATTGTCGTCTTTGACTCGCAAACGGTGATGGACCGGGCCACTTTTGCGCAACCCCATGCCTATTCCACCGGTTTTCAGTCCATCATTGTGAATGGCAAGGTGACGGCGGAAAACGGTGTACATACTGGCGTAAGAAACGGCCGTTTTCTCGTCGGTCCCGGCGCAATCTCTACTGTCGGCTATTGAGGACGGACGTCAAATACCGTATTGCCTTGAGGTTCTTTTCGGATACGATGTTGTTGGTGATACTCTCCTTTTCCCGGGTTGTCAATCGCCAACTCAGCGACGCCCGCGCGTTGAACTTGCGTATGCTGTCCATCCTCTGCAGGATCGGTACATAGTCGGTTGCTTCGTATTCGATATCGACGCGATCGATCCGATTGCCAAACCAGGAGTGGGCATAGCCGAGCAGCAAATCGCTGGTGATGTCCTGGAAATTCTCAAAATTATTGTATACGCTACTTATCGGCTGCGTGAAGGTGTCGAAAAGGTTCTGGCCCTCATAGGCCGGAATTCGTGAAAGTTTTGGAGAGTCACGTATCGAGACGAAGATGACACCCGATGTATTCTCGGCAATCCATTCGCGGTAGGCGTACAAGAACCGAATAGCGTCGTTCAGTCCGAAGTTATCTGAAATCCCGGCATCCATAATGTGAACCGCAGGCTCTGTCGGTAGCGTCGTGTTCGGTGTTATGTATGGAAACGTCGCGGCCATACGTAAGGCCGACAAAAATCTAAGGTTTGGTGCCCCGTGATCGGCAAACAACCGCTGGAAGTCTACACCGCTGAACTTTTGAGAGTAATATGCGGGAGAGTTCATTACTTCATAGTTAAGAAACGCCACCGGCCTGGACGCGATGTAGAGTTTTCGCCCATCGTTTACGATCGTGGGCGTCAGGATCATCATCGGGATCTTTGCTTCCAGTTCAGGTTCATGGTATGCAGAGATCGGCTTATCCATCAGACCACCCGTGATTTGATTGAGTTGTTCCTCGAACGTGTAGCCTCGGTCGCGCAGGTAGAAGTTGCCTGCGTATTCGAACCGTGTAAAGCCTACGAACAGGTCGTTCGCCAGTAAGCTGAAGATCATCGGATTCAGGTTGTCGGTAGAGATGCGACGACGGTGTTCCAGACTATACGGGTTTTCAGGTTCGCTCAACGCCTGGCGCAGTTTCAACTCCCTGAAGTAGCTGGCACCGATCAAACCTCCGGATGCGCCGGTGATGAGTATCGAGTGGTCCATCAATTTTCCACCAGAGGCGCTATCAGCGGTCTGCAAGGCTGTGAACGCCCAAAGGGCGGCACGTTTCCCGCCCCCGCTAGCACATAGGAACACCATTTTCGGCTTAGGCTCTTCGGGAAACTTGGCGCGCCAGTTCTCCAGCATCGGAAAGGTTGCCAGACGATCAGCTTCAACCAAAGCGCTATCGTTGAGCGCTTTAAGGGACTCTACCGAATATTCCGCCGGCATCCTGATGTAGTCGATCCCGAAGGCCTCATACCGTTTGGTAAAGTATTCCTCTCCGACCAGGTAGTTGATGAAAAGAAAAAGGCCCAGGGCAGCGGTCGCCGACCAATTGCCGAACCAGTATGAAAACGCTCCGGCCAGCATGACGAAGATGGTAAGGAAGATCATAAAGCTCGCTGCGGCCGGTAACTGAAAGGCGGGTTGATCCTTAAAGATACCCAGTAGCATAACGATGAAAAAGATAGCAAGCTCAATAACAACGAGGTTGAAATGGTTTTGATCAAACACCTGAAGCACGGTCGCGCGATCATAAAAATGAAGATGCTGCTCTTCTACCTTCTTGATGCGCAGATCATAGTCGATGTAATTGAGTACGGGGATTTGTTTCTTTCGTGCGATGTCCAGCTTCTTCATTGCGCTGGCTCGTGTGATCTTGACCTTTGTCTTAATCTTCTCATCTATCTGGCAGACGACATATCGAAATATATCTTTGTTGGTGAACCAGAAGTAGACAAAAAATAATCCCGTCATCACGAGAAATCCGCATAACAGGCCGGTGAGGTCCAGGGCGAGGTCACTCCCGGTTGTGTATTCGTTATTTCGTTGAAAACGTATGACCTGGTAGATGTACGTCGTCAGGAACGCTATCGGAATAACGCTGTTATTGATCGCAAATTTGGTAAACGGTCTCGACATGGCTCCTACCCAGGTGAACCGGTGCCCGTCATTGATGTAGCACGTGATGTGGAAGGCGGTGGTAAAGCCTGCGATACAAAGTCCGATAATAAAAAAGCTTGTAAAGTTTACTTCGTTCAGGTACTCAGGATCGAGGAATAAGTAGGGAATGCCCAGGTACTTTCCCAGGTTTCCACTTATCATGGTAAGCAAGAGGACCCAGCAAAGGACCAGGATGTGGTTCCTCCGGAGGTTGTTTAGAAGAAGCTGGACGGGAAACGAGTAGATAAATCTTGGAAACCAAAAGTAGAGCCGTCGCATAGACAATAAAACATAAGTTACATCTTTTTCCTTAGGAATGCCCCCGCATAAGTTTGGGTTTACCGTTAGGTCAACATCAGGTAAAGGGCATCAGCAATCTTTCGGTCGTTTGACAACCTGGGGACTTTATTTTGCCCTCCTAATTTACCAAGGGACTTCATATAACGAATAAAGCTGCCGGTCGGGAGGGGTACGATCGTCAATGGTCGTAAGATACTACCCGAAACAAGATCATTGTAATAGACGTTGAGGTTGCGCAATTGGTTATCCAGTTCCAGGGCGAAAGCATCGTTGTCGCGGGGTGCTTTCGAAAATTCGATAAACCACTCATGATGGGGAAGCCCTTCAGAGGGCGTCACCTGGGGTGCAACGGTAAACTCAACCAATTCGGCTTCTGGGAACTTCTGTAAAGTCAACCGCATGGCGTTCTCTACTTCTTCTCCGATGACGTGTTCACCGAACGCTGAGATAAAATGTTTGATTCTTCCGGTGACGAGCACGCGATAAGGATCTTTTGAGACGAACTTTACCGTATCACCGATAGAATAACCCCACAAGCCGGCATTGCTGTTGATTACCAGCGCATAATTCTTACCAAGTTCAACCTCGTCGATCTTCAGGCGTCGGCGATCATCCGAAAAATATTCTTCCGCTGGAATGAACTCAAAGAAGATACCGCTGTTCAGCAACAACAGCAAGCCTTCCTCATGCTGTGAGTCCTGGTATGCGATAAACCCTTCCGATGCCGGGTATGTTTCGATGGAGTCGACCTTTTTGCCGATGGTCTCGAACAATTTGGCCCGGTACGGTTCGAAGTTTACACCGCCATACACGAACATTGAGAACTCCGGGAACACGTCACAGATTTTTTTCCCGGTCCTTGCCTGTATTCGATCGAAATACATTTGAACCCAAGGCGGTATTCCGGAAATCAAAGTCATGTTCGTCTTTAGTGTCTCGTCGATGATGCGTTCCAGTTTCTCCTCCCAATCCTCAATGATATTGGTTTGATAACTCGGTTTCTGGTTTGACCTGAGGTAGCCGGGTACGTGATGATTGACGATGCCCGAGAGTCGTCCGGTTTTGATGCCGGCCTTTTCGTCAAGTTTGGGACTGCCGGATAAAAAGATCAGGCCACCGTCGAGGAATTGTGATTTTCCGGTTTCGTGAATGTAGGCCAACAAGGCGTTTCGGGCTCCGTTGATGTGATTCGGAATGGATTCTTTGGTGATCGGAATATATTTTGTCCCTGAGGTTGTCCCCGACGTTTTGGCCAGATACGCAGGTTTGCCGTGCCAAAGCACGTCCCGTTCGCCGGCGAGAATTCTTTCGACGTAAGGCTTCAAATCTTCATAGTCCCGAATGGGAATGTGTTTTTTAAAGTCTTCGTAGTCGCGGATAGAGGCAAAATCGTGATCGACGCCAAACACCGTCGTGGCGGCGCGGCTGATGAGTTGTTTGAGGATGTTATCCTGGTAAGCGGTTGCGTTGCGCGACCACTTCCTGGTTTGTGAGGCTACGTAATCGGCCAATGGCCGTGCCAACGTTGAGCGAATTCCCATACCATCGCAAGATAATTTTTAATACAGAATATTTGCCACCATCCGTTTCTGGGGTGATTTGCTCTGTCAGGCTGGGAACCCTTCGGGCAAATTGTCGTTTATTTGTGTAAAAATTCAAGAACTGGCTCAACTTTTGGCCGGTATTTTTCATCGACATCCCGGAAATTTAGCGTTTTAAGAATATGAGGAAGTTGCTTTGGATAATATTAGTTGGCTTTTTGGCCGGCTTTGGGGGAGCGCTGGTTGGATTCAAGTACGTGATCCAGCCTCGAATTGCAGAGGTTCGAAGTGAGCCCGTTTATAACCAGATCGCATTCGACACGCCGACAGTACGCCACGCCCCGGTTTCATCGCCTCCGGCAAGCGCGCCGGCAGTTGATTTTAGCGATGCTGCGGCGCGTGCAACAGCGAGCGTCGTTTTTATCAACAGCATATCGCAGGGAGTGTCGATGTCTTATTGGGATTGGTTCTTTGGCGAGGGAGGGTCTCAGACTCAGGTCAGCAGCGGCTCGGGGGTTATCTTCACGTCTGACGGGTATATTATTACCAATAATCACGTAATCGCGCAGGCACAGCGAATCGAGGTAAACTACAACAAGCGAGTGTACCCCGCTGAGGTTGTCGGTACTGACCCGGGAACGGATCTGGCGGTGATCAAAATCGAAGCAACCGGTCTGCCTGCCATTACCCTTGGAAGTTCCGAAAATCTTCAGGTGGGCGAGTGGGTCATCGCTGTGGGGAATCCGTTTACGTTGTCTTCGACCGTTACGGCCGGCATTGTCAGTGCAAAGGGCAGGCGGATAGGGATTTTGCGGGACAACTTTCCCATTGAGTCATTTATTCAGACCGATGCGGCGATTAACCCTGGAAACTCTGGCGGCGCGCTTGTCAACAAGAGCGGCCAACTGGTCGGCATTAACACCGCTATTCTTTCGCGCACCGGATCATATACCGGTTATGCCTTCGCCGTTCCCGTAGATATCGTCAGGAAAGTGTTCGATGATATTGTCAAATACGGTGTGGTGCAAAAGGCGTTTCTCGGCGCTAACGTGACTGACTACGATTATGCAACTGCCCGGAAGTATGACCTTACGACAAACGTCGATGAGTTCAAAGGAGTATTGCTCGAACGCCTCGAGCGCGACGGGCCCGCGAGTAAAGCCGGGCTGAAGCTCGGGGATGTGATCACTCACATCAACAACAAGGCCGTAGATACTCAAAGCGAATTTGAAGAAGAGTTAAGTTACCGATACCCCGGCGACCGGATCACATTAACGTACCTTAGGGATGGCAAAAAAGGCACAACCAGTTTGACATTGGTGAACCGCAATGGGACTGAAGAAGTGATCCGTCGGAAGATTGTTTCCGCCCTTGGTGCTCAGATGGAAGCCACTGATGAGGGCGTGAAGGTCTTTAAGCTCAGTGACAGCAGTGTCCTCAAACGGATAGGCGTGACGGAGAATTTCACCATTATTGAAATTAACCGTGAACGTATCAACGACCCGAAGGAAGTCATTGACATCTTCAACAATTTCAGGGGGAGGGGATACATTTTCGGAATCAACAGCTCGCGTCAACGGGTGCAGATTCCCTTTATTATCCGATGAAAGGGACGCGGGAACTGGTGATCACGCAACACGCAACTTCAATTTCTTACCGAGTTCATCGACAGAAAGCTTGAAGTTCGGATCCGTTTTCATCATGTCTTCCACAGATTCCAGAGCGTGTATTACGGTCGAGTGATCACGACCGCCAAAATTCTCGCCAATGAGTGCGAGGGTGAGTTGAGTGTATCGCTTGCAGAAATACATAGCAACCTGGCGCGGAATCACGATCTCACGTTTCTTTACCTTGCCTTTCATCGCCTCAAGATCACACTTGAAATATTCGGCGACGGTCTTTTGGATGAAGTCGACGCTTACGTCAGACTGTATTTCTTTGATGATATTCTTCAACACATCCTTGGCCAGTTCCAGGTCGATCTCTTTCTTGAGTAGCGTAGCGTGGAACATCAATGAATTGAGCACACCTTCCATGTCACGGAGGTTAGTGTCAACGCTGTAGGCCAGGTACTCAGCAACCTCTGCCGGGATTTGAATGCCATCGGCCTGCATCTTCCGGTTGATGATTGCGAGTTTGGTTTCGAAATCCGGCTCCTGCAGATCGGCGGTCAGGCCCCATTTGAAACGCGAGAGCAAACGCTCCTGGAGTCCTTTGAGATCACGAGGCGGACAATCACTGGTCATGATGATTTGTTTGCCCGACTGGTGCAACTGGTTAAAAATATGGAAAAACATCTCCTGTGTTTTTTCACGACCGGCAAGAAACTGGACGTCATCGAGAATGAGCAGGTCGACCTGGAGATAGAAATTCTGGAAGTCCTGCAACTTATGGTCTTGCAGGGCGTTTAGAAACTGGTTCGTGAAGTCGTTTTGATCAACATACAACACTACCTTGTCTGGCATGTAGTTTTTGATCTCGTTGCCAATGGCTTGCACGAGATGCGTTTTTCCAACACCTACGCCGCCGTACAACATCAGCGGATTAAACGAAGTGACACCCGGCTTCTTGGCGACAGCCAGACCGGCAGAACGCGCGAGGCGATTACAATCACCTTCAACAAAATTGTCGAACGTATAGGCAGGATTTAACCTCGAATTGACCGTCATTGGATTTACGGCCTTAAAGCTGAAGGGGGTGTATTCTTCGGCACCGGCTCCAGCGTGGCCGGCGGCAGCACGCCTGTTCCCAGCTCCGTTGGCAGGATAATTCACCGCAACCGGCGGAGTCAGTTGGTTGCCGCTGTCAACGACCACTGAGTATTCGAGCCGCCCGGTTGGGCCGAGCACGGAATGAATGGCTTTTTTCAAGACGGGCACATAATTGTCTTCAAGCCACTCATAAAAGAACTGGGAGGGAACCTGAATGGTGAGAACGTCGCCTTCGACCCTCAGAGGCTGGATTGGCTTGAACCACGTATTAAAGTTGTCTGTATCAACATTCTCCCGAATTATTTGCAGACAATCATTCCATACTGTGCCACAGCTTATTTCCATTGCGCTCTGATTCATTGGGGGTTCTTCGTCGCCTTCGCAAATGAAAGGGAGACAAAGATGTAAAAAAAGAGCTCATGAAAACAAGGGTTGCGGCTCTTGACTTTTAGGAAAAAAATTCGATACGAAAATTTCGCAACTAATGGCCACAGATAAACATTTCTCATTAAAATTGACCCCTGATTATGGCGGGAAATAGCGTTCTCTCATCGGTTCTTGCGTCGTTCCAACAGGCGACGAGCGAAGATTGGCAAAAAGCAGCCTCACAGGAAACGGGGAAAGAAAATCCATTGATTCATTTGTCGTGGGAAAATGCCGATGGCCTGAAGTTTTTTCCGTACTATGACCAGGATACTTTAACCAAATATAATTCCCCGGGATCGTTCCGCTTACCTTCTAAACAAGTTGATGTCCTGGGTGCAAGGAAATGGTTGTGTGCACCTTATGTGACTGTAAGCGATGAGGAGAAGGCAAATAAAATTTCGCTGGATCATCTCAATGCGGGCGCCGAGGCGTTGTTTTTCGACATCAGCCATCGGCGCGACGTTGATCTTCGTAAATTATTGCGTGGAGTCGAGTGGCCTTTTTGTGCCATTTATTTTCAGGCCGCGCGTCAACATCGTCAACTCCTTCATCAATACATCAGTGAAAATCAACTTTCGGGCAAAATTGCCGGAGCGATTTTCTCAAATGCTGGCGAGGCTGAACTGAGCGGGACGCCGGACCGTTCGTTCAAATCACTGGGTATCCGTGTAGAATCGTCATCGCCGGTAAAAGAACTCGTAGATGCGCTCACCACGATAGCGAAAGCGATCGAGAAGACAACCAACGACGGAAAGGAACTCCAAGCTGTTGTCGGGACATTCGCGGTCTCAATTACCATTGGGACTGAATTCCTCCAAAACATCGCCAAACTAAAAGCGCTGCGATGGCTTTGGTTCCAGGTAGCGAAGGCCTACGGCGCTATAAATGTAACACCGGCTGACCTCCATATCCACGCGATTTCACCGATGTGGACCGAAGAAGGTTATCAACCGCATGCCAACATGATCAAGGGCACGACTGCGACCATGGCCGCCGTGCTTGGAGGAGCCGATTC
>CAZIAG010000140.1:0-684 GCA_964537375.1 uncultured Roseivirgaceae bacterium | reverse complement strand
AGAACAATACAACAATGGTCCGCATCGCTCGCAATGTTTCCGTGATCCTGCGTGAGGAAGGTCATTTGAGCAAAGTGGCGGATCCGACTGCCGGATCGTATGTACTTGAGACCATGACACATGAGTTCGCGAGGAGTGCATGGCACCTGTTCCAAAACAAAATGAACGATGCGTCCTGACTTCAAACAAATAGCATACGATCAGTTTCGTCCGGATGTGAAAGATGAGGTGACGAGTGAATGGTTGACACCGGAAGGTATCCCGGTGAAATCGACGATAACAAAGGATGACGCTGCGGCTATTATTGATGCGCGATTTACCTCGGGAATTCCCCCCTACCTGCGAGGACCGTATGCGACAATGTACACGGTGAGGCCGTGGACGATTCGCCAATACGCCGGGTATTCAACTGCGAAGGAGTCAAACGCTTTCTACCGGCGAAATCTTGAAGCCGGACAGCGCGGTCTGTCGGTTGCATTCGATCTGGCGACTCACCGCGGATATGATTCGGATCACCCGCGTGTCACGGGCGATGTCGGAAAGGCTGGCGTCGCGATCGATTCGGTGCTGGACATGAAGATCCTATTCGATCAAATTCCACTGGACAAGATGTCGGTCTCCATGACCATGAACGGTGCTGTTATCCCGATCATGGCTTTTTACATCGTCGCGGCAGAAGAGCAG
>CAZIAG010000139.1:0-8930 GCA_964537375.1 uncultured Roseivirgaceae bacterium | reverse complement strand
GCTCGAGAAACACTCGAGACTTGCATACTTTGGCGCTGATTTTTGACGTTGTTTCACAACCCGCGAGGCGTGAATGACGTATAACCGGGTGACAGTCCCCAGTCCACCGAGTCAAGGGATAGGGCCCAAGGTTCCAAGGCTCAGGCCCCAAATTGCAAGGCGCAAATTTCGAGATCCGTTCCGATGTAGTGGATGGCTTCGAGTTGAAACGGTCTCGGTCAAAGGTCGCAAGTCTGCTCCCTAACGGGAAGAAGTTGGCTGGATCGTAGAGTGATGGAACAAGGCACATCGTTGACTGTAGTCGGTGCGCAGCCGCCGTTCAATCGACGAGGCTATACTTGTAAAAACCACCACCCTTGTCCCAGGCGCAGATGATGATGGTTTTGAGATCCGGGGACACGGCAATTCCCCGCGCTTCGGCACCGTCCAGTTCGGGCAACAGAAGTGTCCACATCATCTTCTCTTTCTCATCCCGCATGTGAAGGGTTGATCCCGAAACTCCACTGGCCCTGACGGCGGCAAACAATTTGGAGCCAATCCGTGAAAGGGCATTACATCCAGCCAAGGTCGACGAGATATCGTCACCCCGACGATACCTTTTTCCGTCGGAGCTGGTAAATGTTTGTATAAACGGGCTGCCCGGGTCGGGGAAAAACAACGCCAGTCCGTCGGAACTCATGTCAAACGTCCTCGCAAGTATTCGGCCGGGAAGTTGGATCGTACGCACCACTTCGAATGTTGCTGAATCCGGTCGCGACCTCAACACGTAGTTGGGATCATCGCCAAAGAGAGACATAGCATATATTTCTCCTTTTTCATTCACACGCGGAGAAATAATGGCGCGTTCGCCGGCGGGAACTTCCCATACCGCCATTCCTTCTCCTGTATTTGAATTGACTTTCAATAGTCGGCGGTTGTTTGCGATGAGAATGTTCCCGTCAAGGTCCAGTCCAATACCCGTTATCGACTGAAGGTCGAAGCTTTGTTCCTTGACGCTGACTGATCGGATAGGAGAGAAGTCGGCCCTGGTTCCGTCCGGGAGAGCGACATACAGGGTACCGCCATAATCCGCCAGCCACAAATTTCCATTGTTGTCCCATAATGCGCCGGCTCCGCGCCCCGGTGCCTCATCTATCTTTCCATCGAAACGGAATTGGGGCGGATCAACCTCAACGAAGTCGGTCAGCGGTTCATCGCTGCGTCGAAGGCGAAATGCCACGGGATTGCTTATGGAAATATTCCGCCCATCGGACGCGATGACGCGGTGGTAGAATGTGGTGGTTGTGCCGTTCGCGGCTTGCAGCAACGAATACCATTTGCTTTCCGCCTGTTTGAGGAAGTTGGCGCGACCTGTATTCTCTTGAAATATCACGTTGTGGAATCCACTATCTGACGCAAGCTGGTAGGTGTATGAAACGAAGTCGCCATCCTGGTCAAACGATTTGTTCCAGCTGATCCGGTACAATCCACTTACATCACGGACCCCATAGATGTTCTTGCTTTGGTGGGAAGTGATGACTGGAGTTCCCGGCGCCGCGTTTGTGGGAGGATAAAGCTGTGCGCGAACTTCCCCTTCCGGATGTTTGTCTGTACGGATAAGGAGATGACATCCCCCCGTACTCAACGTCTCCAGCATGGCGTCATCGATTTCGAATGCGCCGTAAAATTTTCCGTTACCCTTATTCCTGGTTTTCGTTTTCAATGGAATACAATTGCGACCCTTCTCCGTGTGTTTGCCCAAACAGAACATAGTCGCATCGTCGCCAGGTAGTAGTTTTCCATTGACTTTGAATTCGCCGGTTACTGTAATCGTGTGGTCCGCCTCGTTGATGACCGCCTCTGCGATTCCGCAGGCATTGTCGGGGGGGCCACCGGGATAGTTCGGCCGGAACACTCCCGTTGCTTTTGTGTCCAGTTTGATATCGTTGCGAATGAGAAGGCCATTCACCCCAGTGATTGAAGAAGGCAAGGTACGGTGGTCAAGAACCTGCATGTCGGCTGGATTTCGATGCCGGATGTCGTATGTTGTGTAGGCGATCGTGTCATTGTAGAACAGGTCTATGATGGTGACCGTGTTCACGGGTTCGAGGTCGGTGGTTAGCCACCGCCGGGGACCGGAACCGGCGGCGCCTGCGTTCAGCAGCTGGAGTCCGGCTCTTTTTCCTGGGTAGTACGCGTGCTGATGTCCGCTGACGTAGACATCCACGTTGAGCCGACGCAGCAATGCACGAAGGGAATCTCCACCATTAAGAACATTTCCCCTTGAATCCCTTTCCTGGGCAACACTATATATGGGAAGGTGACCAAAAACGATACGAAACGCGGCACTTTTTGCTTCGGCCCTGTTGAGTTGATCGGTCAACCAGTTGAGGTTGTTGTCGGGGATTTCCGCCGATGAGGCATCCCAGGAAACGAAGAAGACATCACCGATCCGGAAGGAATAATAATCCGGAAAGTGTGTTTGATCAACAAAGTCGAGACCCGTTTGATGCGATGGATCGGTCCAGTACTTCGCAAGGGCCTTTCGTTCGAGCGGGTAGGAGCGAAGGCCGTCGTGGTTGCCGATCGTGAATGCGAAGGGAATTCCCTTTGTCCTTAACGGACCTGCTATGTGTTGCTCGAACCCGCTCCACATCCGGGTGAGTTTCGCGGTGTCGGAGATGCCCATCCCCGCGACCATATCACCTCCGCAAAGCACGAGGTCGGGCCGCCAGATGCGGGGAATCCGGCGAATAATACTGTCGACCTGCCACTCGTAGTCAGCACTTCCGAGGCCGGAGTTCAGATCACTGATCACGGCGATTCGCAGGTCGCCTCGTCGGGGAAGTTCCTCCAACTCACCGAGTTTGACCAGTCGAATAGCATCCGCCGTCAATGTTCCATCCTGCGCGTTGCCAATAAGTTGCAGCGAGTCGCCGTCGCTGATGACGAAGTTTCCCAGTACATTCCATTTTCCATTTCCGGTGAAGGACCGTTGGTTAACGCGGATGGTGTCTATGCTACCACCGTGATAGAGTATCCAATTTGCCTGGGTTGTATTTTGTTCCGCGACCGTCCACCAAGCCGCGAGCTGAAAGCTATCGCGCGGAATGCCTGCGAATGAAAACACGACCCGGTTTTGTCCGGTGGCCAACGCCGATCGGGATGGCGTGGCGCCGTAGTAGTTGACGTGATTGGTGCTGCCCCAAATTCCGGTCTCCTTGTATTGGTGAGTTTCGGTATCGATAATGATCACTTTTTTCTTAGGCTTTGGGATTTCCTCCGTGAGGACGAGTGCGCTGGCATTTCGACGGAGGCTATGCCGATTTCCTCCCGGAATATCCACCGGGATATTGACCACCTCGTCTGCGGCCACCATGGCCGACGATCCTCCGCCGTCGAGGTTCACGGCCTCATAACATCCGACGCCGTGCATCAACTCGGCCAGTTCGAGTATCGTTACACCGGCGCTGAAAGATTGTCGTCCATCCACGACCATCATGACGAGTGTGTGCTTGTTTGTATAACCGATTGCTGTTCGCGGATGCCGGAGCAAGTGGCTTGCACCAAATCGTTCCTGTACGCTCGCGTCGAATATCTTCCCGTTCTTGATGATCACTGGTCCGCCGCCGACAGCCTGCGAGGGCCGCCATGGCTTGCCCATCCGCGTAAGGTCTCTTTGTTTGCCGTCGATATCGGAAGGGCTGGGCAACTGGAAAACGGTCGCGATTGAGTCAATGACAAAAGGCCACACCACCTCGGGTTCACCGCGGACGATGCCAAATGCGCCGCGCGTAACCCGGTCAGGCCCCGGCGCGATAACTTCTCCATCGGTGATAAGGAGGCTTTCGGAGCGCGTTGCTGAAAAATATCCACCGTTGATCGCGAGGATAGCATTATGCCGGTCGTACGTTTCGCGTGTGGTTTCACGCCGGCTATTGCTGCCGGCGGCCCGCAGTTTCAGGTTGGTGTCACGGAGGTCTATTGTGGCATATACGGCGTGGAGCGGGGCACCGTCAGCGAGGGTGTCGTGCGTTTCGTATATCTTTACGGATTCCGGCAGTAGGAGATTCAGGTCTTCCCGGGGATGCCAGGTAATCTGTTGCTGGGCGGATGACGGGTTCGCTCCCAGGATTAGGGTTAGAAACAGGATGATATTGGAAGCTTTGCCGAAGGTCTTCTTGACCATAATTAAAAAATGATTTGTTGTGATGCAGGTTACGAAAGTACCCCTCAGGTAACAGGAACCCATCACTGAATCCAGTGATTCGGCCCGGACGGCAAAGGCGTGCTTTTTCTGGTGTGGGACAATAGTTATATTAAGGAGTCGGGGGCTGCGATTCTGGGTTGAGAGGCCTTTGAGGAAACCTTTGAAGTGGAATGAACGGTATACACGCGGAAACGGAACGGCCGATTAATTTGGGTCGGCCACCAATCGAAGCCAGGCTGGGCCAGTTTGCCCGTTTGGTGCGGGAGATCAATCAAGGCGAGTCGTCGTCGCGCTCCGGCATCCTGGTTTCGGGCCAAAGTGGTACGGGGAAAACTTTCCTGGTCGAGAATTTTTTGAGAGGGGTCGAGCCAAGTCACCCGGTGTTTGTGGCGCGGCATTATCAGCAACACCAGAACATTCCGTATTTCGGGTTCAAGTTTTGCATTTCGGATTACCTCAGCACAGTATATAATCAGTCCAGCAAGCAGGAGTTGAATGATTTCTCGACAAGGTTGAGGGATTACCTGGGTGAGAGCTACCTTCTGTTGATCGACTACATTCCCGAGTTTTCACTGCTATTCGGACGACAGGACCAGGAGGCACCGCGTTCACACCTGACGATTGAGAACCAACTCTATCCGTTGTTTACCCGCTTCTTTGCGTTTCTTGCGCACTTTTATCGTCGTCCGGTGCTTTTCTTCACGGACGACATGCAATGGATCGATGCGTCAGGCATCAACCTGTTGAAGTACTTGTTGCTCAATCTGTCGAATGCCGAACTGATCTGGATCGGAGCATGCCGGACACCTCATAACAAAACCAGTACGGCCGGTCAGTTGATCGAAGAACTAAGGCTGCAGGATATACACATCGAAAATGTCGCGTTAAGAGGATTGGAGCGGGATGAAGTGATTGCATTTGCTGAGAATGCCCTTGGTGCAAAATTCGAAAACGCGCTTATAGACGTCTGTTATGAGCTGACCGGTGGAAATCCCTCGCACCTATTGGCCTTGCTGGAAAGCCTGAAGAGCAGCGATCTCATTTGGAGCGAGGGAGGAGTGATACGCGGTGATGCCGGCGCTATCCGCGTAAGGTACCAGGGACAGAAGGCGCAGAATATGTTCCTCGGTCAGGTAAATCGCCTTTCGCGGCCGGCCTATACGTTAGTCTGTATCATGGCGTGTATGGGGCGGTTCAACAGGCAGATAATAGCCGACTGGTTCGATGGCGATCTTCTCATGGTGAAGGCCTTGCTTCAGGAAGCCGTCGAAGCCGGGATATTGGAACGCCGCGAACGAGAAGTGCGCTTCGCTGAGACGAACGTTGCCGAAATGATCTACGGCGAACTTACGGAAGCCAAACGCCTGGAGCTGCATTACAAGATCGCCAACCTCTTTTACGCCAGGGGTCTTGAAAGGCTCAACGGCACTGACATAATTCTCATGGCGACCAGTTTTAATCATGCGATCGAGCGCGTGAAAGCGGACGGGCGACTTAAACTGGCCGCAGAACTGAACTACAGGGCGGGCAAGATATTGCAGAATGACAAGGCATACGACCAGGCGCGGTACTTTTTCAAAATGAGCGCCGATTTGCTTAAGGAGTGTTCCCCTGACGAAGTTAGTGAGCAGGTGCTGCTCGTTTACATGGACCGTGCGCGCATCGAGTACTACCTTGGTGAGTACGATCTTGCTGAGATCCACCTCGACTACCTGCTTGAGTTCATCACCGATCCTCTTAAGCGGTCGAAGGTGTTTGAACTCAAGGTTACGATCAACAACCACCTGGCGCGATACCAAAAGGTGGTCTGGATACTGCGGGAAAGTCTTGGAGAATTGGGGCTGGAATTGCCACTGGAGGAACAACACCTGGTGACGGAAGTGCAAAGGCTGAAGGCCATCCTGGCGCGAAGGGAGGCCGACTTGCCGGATGACGTGACGACCGATCATCCCAACGGAGAATATGCCGAGGCGATTCTCCGACTACTCTATGTGGGGGGCATGAGTCTGCACCATACTTCTGATGTGCTGATGACCTGGGCTGCTTTGCAGATTATCCTCAGCGCAAATCGCGAAAGTACGTCTGCGGTAAAAGCGCTTGGCTATGTGTCGTACGGACGAATGCTGATTATCTCGGGCGATATTGAAAAGGGATATGAATTCGGAACCAAAGGCCTCGCCATCAACAAGTCACTGGAGGACGTGTCGCTGCGCTGCCGCGTGTTTGGCGTTTACGCGTTTTACATTCAGCCGTGGATGAAGGATTATACGGAGAGCACCAAACTGCTCGATGAAGCCGCTGATGCGGGTCGGAAGTCCGGTGACCTGATCGGTATATACATTCTAAAGACGCACCGTCTTAACCTGCATCTCATTTCCGGGCTACCGCTCAAGGGTCTCTCCCAATGGGACTTTGAAGAGACCTATCCCGGGATGGAGTTGACCTATTACATCACGCATTACCAGAAGAATCTCATTCGTTTCCTCACGGGTGAATCTTCTGTATTTTCCATACCCCGTCAAAATCCATCTTCGCTGGCCGGCCGACTTACCATTCAGGAGGAAAAGTTTTATAGGAATTACGTTTGGGCGCGATATTATTTCTTGTTCGGACACTATGAGCTCGCGGCAAGAGCGGCAGAGGAAGCTGATCAAAACCGTAAACTGCAGGAAGCATCCCCTTTGTTGCCCGCCAACCTTTCCATCTGGTTTTTTTCGGTAACGCAGAACTGGCATAACGCTGAAGAACCGGAACGCGAGGAGTTGAAGCCGAGAGTCAGGGAGGTGCTGGAGTCGTTTGAAACCTGGCGTAACTATGCGCCTGCCAATTTTGAGCCCGTATGGTTACTTATGATGGCGGAGTGGAGTCGCATTCAGGGCGAAGAGGAAGAGGCGGTGAGGTATTTCGAAAAGTCGTTCCATTGTGCGGGTTCGAACATTTATCATCAGGCCGTTGCGTGCGAGCTGTGGGCGAAATTTCTTCTGACCCGCGACATGCACGACCCAGAAGGACCGCGTGTTCTTCGAAAGGCTGTCGATTCGTATAATGAATGGAATGCCGTCGCCAAGAGCAGGCAGTTGTTGCAACAATTCGGGTCTGTCCTCGCTGATTGTAACGAGCAACCGGATTCGATAGATATCGAAACGATACAGTACGAGCTCAGCGGTGATATGGAGGTGCGGTCGCTGGTGAAGAAATTGATGGCACTCTTGCTTAGGATCTCCGGGTCAAGCCATGTCGTAGTGGAATTGGTTGATGAGGGCGGAGACAGGGTGCTCAACGACCAGCTATCGCTGATGCCCCCGGTTAAGGAGATTCCGCAGGTGCCAGACACAATATTGTTGATGGGGTTGAAATCCCAGCACGCGGTGGTTGTCAACGAACTCCGATCCGAGAAGGGGCTGAGGGGTATCGATGATCTTCACACCAGGGGCGTTCAGTCAGCCCTGATTCTCCCGGTCACCATCAGCGGACATTTGTCAATGGTCATCTATCTCGAGAACATCTTTGCGCGCAACTGGTATCAGCCTGACCGCGTTAAGGCCGTTAAGATTAC
Organism: uncultured Roseivirgaceae bacterium; assembly: GCA_964537375.1. Taxonomy (GTDB): domain Bacteria; phylum Bacteroidota; class Bacteroidia; order Cytophagales; family Cyclobacteriaceae; genus Chryseosolibacter. The sequence goes on along the minus strand of CAZIAG010000139.1, from coordinate 1,185 downwards.
GGCCAGCCAGGGTGCTGTCATGATCGAAAACGCCCGTGTTCATGAGCACTCGGTGAAACTTAACGCTGAAATCCGGAAAGAGATGTTGGAAAAGGAGCGCCTTTCTTCGTTGATCGAAGCGCAGAAGGATGCACACCTCAAGGCGTTGATTCAGGCCCAGGACAACGAGCGCAAAAGGATCGCCCGTGATCTTCACGACAGCCTCGGATCACTTTTATCCAGTGTCCGACTTCGTTTCAACGGACTGCAAAAGGAATTTCTCTATCGTGTTCCTGAAAAAGCACAGCGCTACGATGACAGCCTGAGGATGCTCGATGAAGCCATCGATGAGCTACGCCAGATCTCGCACAACATGGTACCGGTTTCGCTGAGCCGCTTTGGTTTGCCATCTGCCCTGCAGACTTTTGTCGGCCAAATCAACGCGTCGGGTCAACTTGATGTACAGTTGCAGATACTGGGATTGGAGTCGCGGCTTCCTGAAGAGATCGAAGTCCTCGCGTACCGAATCTGCCAGGAGCTGGTGCAAAATGTCATCAAACACGCCCGCGCGACGACCGTTCGTATACAACTCATTCTGCACAATGATTCGTTGAATATTATGGTGGAGGATAACGGTATTGGTATGGCCAGGGAAAGTATGGCTCGCGGATTTGGCTTCACCACGATTCAATCCAATGTCGATCTGCTTAAAGGCACGTTCGGAATTGAAAGCCAACCCGGCAAAGGGTGCCTGGTGTTGATCGACCTTCCACTCAGTGTGGGCACAAAGGGATAGTTGACGGTACGCGAAACTAGTCGTAGAGCAAATACTTCTTCCGCATTTCCTTGTACTGACTTAATCCCGGTTCCCAGCTCGCCCGGATTTCCTCTTCAGGAACACCGTCCATGATCTGTTTTCGGAACGACTCCACGCCGGCGAGTTTTTCGATCACGCCCATTTGGTTGCTAAGCTTTGAATCGAAGAATTTTTCCTTGTACGGGTAATTGTTGTAGAGCTCGATCATCCATTGCAGGTTGAGTTTGCGGGACTTTCGCAGTTGAGAAACATCATAATTGCGAAGGTCGATGCCATAACATACCTGGTTCATATGCAGCGGAGTCTCCGCCATGCCGGGAATGGAGACCGGCGTAAATTGAAATTCGTAAATACCTCTTAATTCAGGGCTGCCCAGTACTGTAAAGGGG